>JACPPP010000104.1 GCA_016190935.1 Armatimonadota bacterium
GAAAGTAAGTGATGCAGAGTTGGCGCAAGTCAACCTGCAGCCGGAAGCATTTCACGCAGACTGGAACTATGTCATCAAGCCGCACCAGCAAGACTGATACCTTTATTTATGGACGGGCACTAAGGTACCATTTGACGTGTCCGTCCACAAAAGCGACATTCCATCCATTGTTGTGCGAGGCTCCCAGGTAGACTGGCCCATAGTATGGGTTACCATTCCAGGCAGACTTGGGCGCTATTGCGACAGTGTCAAGTGAGTCGATAAAACAGATCGTCTTTGCCGTGGACCGAACCATCGACAATATTGTTCGAGACGGTCTGGAATCCAATGAATCAAAGGTAAATGGCTGCCCGGCATAATTCAAATAGACAAGATTGTAGCCATATTGGCCTTTGCCCTTGACGTACGGGACACCATAGTATTTGTTAGGCTGGTATTCTGGACAATCCGTCACGTGCCGAGACTTCAGATAGGGTGTCAGCGTGCAACTAGTCTCGCGGGTGCCATTGTAAGGAATCAGACCGATGGCCCAGGGTGGAAAGTTGATTCGACCGGAAGCCAGCGGCGGTGTTCGTCCGCTATAATCATCCACGTAATTATGCCAGGCGATCATGATCTGCTTGAGATTGCTCTGGCACTGAGCCGTCCTTGAGCTTACCTTCGCCTGAACGAAAATCGGAAACAGAATTGCTGCCAGTATCGCGATGATAGCAATCACGACCAGCAATTCAATTAAAGTAAATCCTTTCCTGCTTTTCATCGCCCGCATCTCAACTCCCCCTTCGTCCAAGCTATCCAAGTCGGATTTCATTCCGCTTGCAAACATTGATCATCCGAAAGATGACTAGTATGACTAGTCACATTTCTGAAAACGCTTTTACTAATTGTAATATAGGCTTCTGTTATGCTTTTTGTTAGGTATATACCCACTATATTGAAAATTCTTTCCACGCATGCAGTATGCCACATGTTTTTCGGGTTGTCAATAGGTTCCACGAATTTTTTTGGATTTTCTGCTGTCCTTTCACAAGAGAATTGATGCCTATAGCCTCTTGCGTATGCTGCGGGAACGGCAGGGTTAGGAAAAACTAACGGGTCTCTGCCAATTCAGTTCCCGCAGCATGCGTGGGGCTGCCCCCTGCTGCGGGAACTAAACTGGCTGGATTGCGACCACTCTGTGGAAACCTGCCGTTCCCGCAGCATACGGAAAAATCGACGCCTATCGCATTCTGCGCCGTACACAGTCAGATGAACGGCCCGCATTTGCGGTGAAAAAACAGGTTGACATCGTATTGGAGCTGTGCTATCCTATTATTTGTAAGTATGGAAAATATTTCTGATTGCTGTGGCTTCCTGTAATTCCCGGCACTGCTATAATAGAAGTTGACAGTGCAAGGAGATCGATGTCAGACATGAAATGGAATTCACTAGTGTTACTCACCGCTGCTCTGCTGCTAACTCAGGGGTCAACGATAGTCCGCGCCGATAGCAATCTCTTCCCCGCTGGTCTGCCCAAAAATGAGTGGGTAGAATTCGCGGCAAGCGGCTACGGAAAACCAGTCACGGGAGTAGTCTACGGCAAAGAACTACGGCCCGTGTCCGGGATGCCGCTCGGAGGAATCGACACCGGATGCATCGACATCGAATCAACCGGCTGGTACGGCTATAATACACTTTTCAACTTCCTCGTGGGGGTCCGGCCTCCGGCAAATGAACCCATCCTCGGCCTCAGTGTGGACGGCAGGACTTGGGTCCTTGTCAGCGATAAGAAGGGCAAAGTCGAAACCCCTCTTCCAGGCTCCGGTATCCCTGCGCTCGACTATACGCCCGTTTATTACGATATCAACCTGGAAGGCGTTGACATCGCCGATGGCATCCAGTATTGGGGACATTACCCGATAGTAGATATGCGCTTCGAGACAGGAGCGCCTGTAGATGTCAGCATGAGAGCATGGTGTCCTTTCATTCCAGGCGATACGGCTGTTTCCAATACACCGGGCGCGGTATTTGAACTGCACCTGACTAACATAAGCGGGAAGAGGCAGAAGGGATGCCTGGCGATGAACTTCCCTGCCTACCATAATCCGCAGTGGCAGCCGGAGATCGACCGGGAAACACTTCGCGGTAGGCTGAACGGGGTCTATGTCAAAAGCCCCTATACAAGACCGCAGCTTTTCGACACGAGCTGGGACAACAGCTATGTACTTGCTGCGATAGATGAGCCAAGCATCCGGCATGGAGGGCCGCTCAGGAACAGCGGACCGGCCTGGGCGCGCATCGCAAGAGAGCTTCCCAGACCGGGCAGCACGGAGACGGGCGCCTCTATCGCCTGTGACTTCGACCTCGCCGCTGGACAGAGTAAGACGGTCAGATTTGTCCTGGCCTGGTACGCGCCCAACTGGCGCGCCGCCGGTACTCCGCTCAGTTATCACACTTGGTCGTTCAGGCACATGTACGCAAAACGCTATGCTGGCGCACCCGAAGTTGCGAGCTTTCTTGCCGAAAACCACGAATCACTGCTCAAGCGCATCATAGCGTGGCAGGAGGTTATTTATAACGATCCCAAGCTGCCGGGTTGGCTTGCGGATCAGCTTATCAACAGCCTGCATCTTATTACCGAGTGCAGCGTCTGGGGCCAGTCGCCGGGCAACGGCAGTCTTCCTATCGGGTGGGCAAGACCGGAGGACGGCGTCTTCGGCATGAACGAGTGCCCGCGGGGCTGCGCGCAGATAGAGTGCCTCCCGTGCAGCTATTTGGGCAACATCCCTCTGGTATACTTCTTCCCAGAGTGCGCGCTTTCGACGCTCAGAGCTTACAAGCATTATCAGTATCCCGACGGCCAGCCGGCCTGGATTTTCGGCGGCGGCACTGCGGGCACATCTCCCTATGACCTGGCATCCCCCACCCGCGGTTACCAGGAAGTGCTGAATTCAGCCTGCATAGTCGCAATGGTCAACCGATTCTGGATAGTATCGGGAGACGACGCGGTTCTGAGAGAATTCTACGATATGTGCAGGCGCGCGACTGACTTCGCCTTTAACCTGCGGCCTGAATATGGCCTCTCCCAGATTGTCGCGATGCCGACCGGCGACAAAGGCGCGGACTGGTTCGAAGTGGACGATCCAGGATGGAAGGGATATGTCACACATGCCGGTGCCGTGCGGATGGCCCAGGCGCGGATGATGCGCCGGATGGCAGAAAAGATGGCCGACTCCGACTACGTCAAAAGGATGGACGCTTTTCTGGATGCGGGCGCCAAAGCTATAGAGGAGCACCTGTGGGGCGGCGAATACTATCTTAACTTCCACAAGCCGGAGACCGGCGAGAAGTCGGATCTCATATTCGCCTATCAATTCGACGGCGAATTCATGGCCCGCAACAACGGTGTTCCGTCTGTCTTTCCCAGGGACAGGCTGAGGCAGAACCTGGATGTGATCCGCAGGGTGAACTGCAATCTCAGCAGTTCGGGAGCCATCAACTATGCGAACCCGGACGGCACTCTCGCGAAAGTCGGCGGCTATGGAACATACGCGTACTTCCCGCCGCACGTGTATATGCTTGGGATGACGTATATGTACGAAGGTCAAAAGGAGTTCGGCCTCGAACTGATTCATAAGTGTCTTAAGAACATGGTGTGCAAGTGGGGCTACACGTGGGATATGCCCAACCTGATGACCGGCAAGAACGACAGCGGGGAGCGGCACTTCGGCGCTGATTATTATCAAAACCTGATGTTGTGGTCGGTGCCTGCCGCTATCGAGGGACAAGATTTATCCGGCCCGAGCAGACGAGGAGGTCTCGTCGAAAGAGTCATCAAAGCTGGCACAAATAGGGCCGAAGGCCCCGGCTGATGGCTGAAAGCTGACATCTCCGCTCGGGAGGGATTTTCCGTATGCTGCGGGAACGGCAGGTTTCCACAGAGTGGTCGCAATCCAGCCAGTTTAGTTCCGCAGCATACGCAAGATCATCCGCGCCAGCCAAGGCTGATTTTGGAGTGCGGCGGCGCGCCGCCGCTCCACCTGATGGGGCCGGATTTGAAATCCAGTACTGTCGAAAGTTGCTTTATGCCTGATTGCCAAACCGGAATTCGAGCACGAAAA
>JACPPP010000100.1 GCA_016190935.1 Armatimonadota bacterium
ATAAGCTCAAGGAAGGATGGGATATCACCGGTATCACCTCATTAAGTCGATTGTTAATGATTGATTCCGATGCCTGTCCTTCCCTAAAACATCCGCGAACTAGCAAAACCCGTTAGCTATTGGCTCAACACGTATTCCCCACGCATGTGGGGGTGAACCGACAACGATCAAGATGAATCTGAATATGTAGCGGTATTCCCCACGCATGTGGGGGTGAACCGTGTGAGCTCACACACACCCTGCCACAGAGCAGGTATTCCCCACGCATGTGGGGGTGAACCGTGGGATAAGATGCGCGCGCAGATATCGGTGATGTATTCCCCACGCATGTGAGGGTGAACCGAGGTCCTGCGACTTTTGCCATGTGAGTTTACCGTATTCCCCACGCATGTGGGGGTGAACCGGCCAGGCAAACCTTCCTGTGAAGATTGATAAAGGTATTCCCCACGCATGTGGGGGTGAACCGAACGCCTGGCATGTAAGGACACTATCGGAGGACGTGGTCTGCAGCAGAACACAGTTACAGAATGTCAATGGCCGTTGCAATCTCATACTTTGCCACAGAATATCACCTGTCGAATCTCTGTTTCCACGTCTCAGGCTATGCTTCACGAGACGACTTGATTCTGGTGGTGCAGACAATACATCCGAAGAGCCTGATTCCGGTCCACACGGAGCATCCGGAGATCTATGCCGAGGTAGTAGGTGACATCACAAATGTCAGGATTCTTGAGAAGGGTGTCCCGATGAGGCTGTAATCGAAACGGGATCACCAGCAATCTCTTGTGCTTTATTCTCACCGAAGCTCTAGCTGGGCCATTGCCTGTATTACTTGACAGACAAGCGAAAATGATGCATGCTACTGTGATAGAAAGGACATAGCCGCTTAAGATTCTTAGGCTCCTTGGCGGCAAGAAAGGGAAAGGTAAAATATCTAAGGGAGGATGATTGTGGTGACGAAGATTTGCATTCTCAGCCTGATCCTTGTGGTTGCGGTCGGCACGGGCGCCGCTCAGGCAACGGAGCCGTTGCTTCATCTTAGTCCATATCCGTATAATTCCCCTCCGTATTGGGGGGAATAATACAGATCCTTCCGGGTGACATAGAAGCCCTCTACGCGAGCATCAGTTGGGAAGGCCACGATAAGCGGAAGCGCAGGCAGAAGAGAAACAGCGCAGGTCACGGGTGGACCAGGGAGCCACGACGTTGACCTGAGCGGCGTGACTCCCACTGGGATCGGCTGGGATCCAAGCAACCCTGCGGGCCGTCATCGCGGGGGCGACTCGAACACCGCGTCAACGAGCACCGATATCATGGCATCAGAGAATTTACAAGTGTATGTACGGCGGTTGACGACCAACCCCACTGCCGAATGGCCGATCGAGTTTCGCGTCGAGTTCGGTTACTGGGAGGCGGGGTTGTTTTAGAAAGTATATGTCGTCGACTTCGACGCTTCCGATGTCAAGGTAACCGGGACCGCAGGGGGAACGAAGACGGCGACGGTTACTGGTGGCCCGACGGTCTACAACATTGCTGTGGAAGGCATGACCTCCCCGGGGACCGTCATCTACCGCAATAACGGCTCAGTCTTAAACACGCCTCTGACAGCTCCCGGCGGACTCTCCGCGTTCGTGGGGGCTGAAGGCGTGACTTTAAGCTGGAGTCCACCAAAAGATACCGAGACACCGGCCGCCGGGCTATCTTACAACCTCACAGTGGGGACGACACCGGGAGGCAGCGATGTGTTCTCCGGCATGGCCGATGGCTCCGGGACATTGATCCGGGTCGTTACTGTAGGACGACATTCGCTGGCTACAGGTGACTTCGCAGCGGTAAGGGGAATATTGAGTCTTGGTCCGGCTACAATTACCACCACTTACCAATTCGTGCAGAAGATTCATTAGCTCGGATTATTCATGAGTCCTCGTCAGCCGGGTCTGACGGGGCATTTCGGCAGTCTGTGCAGGTGCTGACCCGATTCAGCGGTCAGGTGATGCGGGGATGGAACGGCTCAAAAAACTGGCCCTCTGCCCGGCGATGGTGTTTTCCGCTCCAATTGTGGGTGATTCAGGCGCGCTTTTCCCTTCCGGCCTTCTCCGGCTGCTTCGTTCGTCAGATTTCATCTGCCCGCGGCTACTGAGCCGCTACAAGTTGGTTCAGTAACACCTCCCACCATCGCTTGTATGGATAGCTCCTCGGCAGCAGAAGCCATATCCTCATCCTCCGTGTCGTCTCGCGGACCTGCACCCCGACATTCAAGAGCTTCACCCGAATAGTCGAGCACTGCGCCGACGCCATTTCTGTCCAGGCAAGGAGCTTGCTTAATGCCTGCATCAGTACGAATGCCGCGGCATGCAGTATCAGTCGAAACTGGTTGGCAAGAAAGCTACGGGCAGGCTTATGTTCCGGAGGCCGACGTTGCTCTGACTGGTTTGAGGGAAGTGAACAGGGAGTTTGTGAGCGGAGGATTTCGGCTTTACCAGAGGAGCGGACGACCGGCAGTGACGCGAGCTACTCTGGAGATAGACGCCTCCTTTATGGAGACGCAGAAGAAAGACGCGCTCAGGTGCTACAAGAAGTTCGATGCATACTCATCTCTTATTGTAAGATGGGCGGATCTTGTGGACGACAGCGGTTCTGGCGTATAACCTGCATGCACTGTCTTCTAGAAACTGGCAATGCCAAAAGGGCTGGTGGGGAGCCGGTTTAAGATGCTGAGGTTTCACCTGATCAATGTACCGGCGAGGCTCGTAACTCATGCCAGACGGTGCTGCATGAGATACTTCCAGTAAGCTACATTACATCTTGTGCAGTATATTCGAGGTGAGATAGCGGCGGATGGGTGGATACCGCAGGGAAATGGAGCGGTAAGGGCCCGGCCACGCAATCTGGAGTAAAAAGTTCAAGAAAAGGAGGCAGCTAACCAATATGCCCATCGCCCCCGGAGTCGAGGATTTAGACTCAACACGGTTCATTTTAGCGAAAAACAAGCACGACGACTCATCCTATATCCCCGGTTGCCGAAGTCAAGGAGGCGGCAGACTAACACATCCGCCGCCTCTATTTGAACCGGCTATTTCAACCCCGGCGCCGGATTACCGACTGTGCACTTGACCCTGCCGTCGGGTCGCAGCCGGAGCCTGGATCCCGCCCGGACCTTGTTTCTGGCACTCGGCGAGCTTCTCGCGCTGTTCAGTCGTCAGTATGCCAAGCACAGCCTCGTGCGTCCTCTGCCGGATTGCTCGGATCTTCTCCTGCTTCTGCTGATCTGTCAGGCTGTTATCCGATTTCACCGCCTGGACCTGCTGCATGCCCTGCTGGCGTATTCTGGTGACATTTTGTTTCTGATCTTCGGTAAGATCAAGTTTCTCAAAGCACCGCTGCAGTCCTCCGTGGCCCATCCGGTGCCCGCGGCGGCCCTGGCTCCAGAACTGCCTTGCTTTCTCCCTCTGCTCAGGAGTCAGGATAGCCTCTACCTTGCTGTGCATCTCCTGCTTGAGCTCCGCCTGCTTTGCGCGCTTCTCTTCGGGGGAGAGGTTAGACTGCATCAGGCTCCGCATCTTCTCCTGATGCTCGCGCATTATCGCTTCGAACTGTGCTTTCTGTTCGGCTGTCAGCCCCAATCGCTCGGCGAACCCGGCATGGTTCATACCTCCGGCGTGTTGCATTCCCTGCGCTTTGCGGGCGCCGGTCCCGTCACCCCGCTTGCCGCGTGGCGCCGCCTCCAGTGTGCCAAAAACGAGCGCCGCACCTACCACGGCCGTTAGGAATAACAAGACCGTTCTTCTGGTTCGAGGATACATCTTAGACCTCCATACTGAAATAGGTTTTAGTAATAGTGACGCATTCTTGGCAGGTTCGGTTACATCCTCCATTACTCACTCGACACGAAATTTCACCGTTTATCGCAACAGCCTCGTCGCCAGGGCTTACGCATTAAATGCGAGCCACCACTCTTGTAAAGAGTGTCGCTTCTGCCTCTGCATCCGAGGATCCCCCAGACGTGGCAGTCACAATCTTGTTGAATCACGGAGGGAACCCTCAACGGCCAATCGATCTCACAGAACCTGAAACCGATATACTGGCCGCAAATCCGGCGCTGCACAACCAACTGTTGAGCGAGGTGATAAGGGAGTTATGACCGGGGGTACATGCGGGGCACAGGCTTCTTGATCGGGAAAAAGGCCGCTGTCTCAGGTCTTGTCACGACAGTTATGGTGGAGGAATTGTTCCTGCTGCAAGAAGTGACGGCGACTTTCTCTCAAGTCCAAAGGCCACCACGCCGCACAATTCGCACCTAAGAAAACAGCTTGATGACTTGATGAGCGGATTATTCAATAGTTGCCAGACCACCGACCACGGCCCCGGCATCCTCTATCTCGTTCTCGTCTTCCTCGCCTGGGTAGTTAAACTCAATCTTACTCTGAATTACGATTTCCCCAAGAATGCTCTCAAGGTCGCCCTTCTCAACCGCAGACTCAAAGATCTCGACCAACGCAGGAATATTGATTATCTCCTCAATACTCGACATGAGTCTGTCTACAACCGCACTTGCTGTATAATGCTTCTTTGCCCTGAGGGCTAGCCCCTCCCGTATGGCGTCGACCGTGTCGCTCGACTTGATTACAAAGGTGATCGGAAATCGCTCCGTCTTCTCTATGTCGAGAAAATACTTCCGCACATCCAGGGTTTCAGTAACTTGAAAGAAACGGCCTAACGGACGCATGACAAAGTCAATGCCGCCATCATTCGCGTTGGTGCGCCCCGTCTTGTAGAGCTTTAGCTGTTCTTTGCTTAGTTCATTTATGTCGAAGCCGAAATACACTTCCTGATCTTGATAGTAGTTCTTAAGTATTCCGTAACTCACAATCTCGAAAAGGCGAGCGTCAGTATTTGGAGCAAGGAGGCTACGTATGAAATCGATAACCTGTTGATTATCGCCGGTGTCGAGACTCTGAAGGTTACAGCATTTGTCTATGAATACGTCAAACGCTTCGCGCTTCGCCTCAATGTACTCATCAATAATCCTGATAACAGAGCGTGCGATATTTCGTGTCCCAGACTCCATGTTCACTTGCAGCAAGGCTTCACTGAACCAATAACGGTTGTCGCTTCTGATGATAGGCGTATAGTCGCTTGTCGGGAAGAACGTCTCGAACTCCGTGTTTACCCTGTTGTTAAGGGCATGATTCTGAATCTTGGCTCCAAATGGCATCTCACGGATGCGAGCCAACAGCATTGAGAATTGCGCACCCTCGTAATTCTCATATGCCCCAGACTCATCAAATCCGTGAGTTAAGTAATCCTCAACCAACACGTAGATAGCATATAAGTTCGCAAAACTGGACCGTGATTTCGATCCGCGGCTGGCAGATCGCGTTTTTCTGTTGATATACTGAAGCAACAGGCTGTTCTCGAATAGGAATTCTGCCACATCAGGAAAATCTTCAGCCAATATGGCGCGTATTCTGGCTGTAAAAGTATGCTCCATAAGTGTCTCAAAATAAAGAGGGGATATCGGGCTGATGGCACTTCTCGAACGACCGCAACTCCCGTCGAAGCGGGTTTCCCTTGTAATCGTTCGCCATACGCAAGCGGCGTAGCCCCGTCTTTATGTATTCCTCCTCGAGTTCAATACCTATGGATCGTCGTCCGAGTTCTTTGGCAACATAGGATGTAGTGAATGTTCCAGAAAAAGGGTCCATGATCAGATCGCCCGGATTCGAACTGGCAAGGATCACGCGTTCTAGTAAGGCGGTGGGTTTTTGCGATGGGTGATTCTCATACTCATCCATCCGGTAGCGTACCCGAGGTATGTTCCAGACATTACCGGGGACTTTCTTGCTGTTGTACACTGTAGGAACCGGCTTTCGGTAGTCAATCAATTTTCTCTTTGCGCCCGTCTTTGCCTCTACCATTATCGCATCAGCGTTGAACGTATAGACGTTCTTGTCTTTGACACAGAACAGAATCGGCTCGTATAGCGACCCGTAAAATCTTCTTGCCTGCACTCCAGAGCTATCATATGACCACACGATGCGTGACAGAATAGTCATCATGCTTCGTAGGTATATATCCAAGTACGGCATATTCTGAGTTGCGGCCATAATGTACATGCTGCCGTCCGGCTTCAGTTTTGCAACGCACTTTTCCAGCCAAGTGTAGCACCATTGCTGGTACGCTTCATCGCTTGGCCATTTGTCCTTGGTTTCATTGAACACTTTGCCGATGTTATATGGCGGGTCAGCGAACACCAGGTCTACTGACCCATCAGGTACGTAGACATCAAGCGCATCCAGGGCGTCCCCCTGAATTACCTGATGCCCGTCGAGTTCGAAAATCTCCATAACTGAATCCGCCATTTACAAGGCGCTCCTTGGCTCACTTTCGCGTGTTTATTCTATCATGTAGCTGCAGGGCATTCAAGGACCCATGCAAGCACTGCGTTTCGACTAGCTTAGAGAGCCCCCTGAGAAAACAGAGAATAACCGCCCGAAAGAGAACCGGATGAGCAGGTTTTTTAGGCAATATCCGCCCAAACCCAGTCCAAAGGGGTTTGTCACAGACTCGGCCGGCGTACAAAGCAAAACCACGCTCACATCGTCAAAACATGAGCGTGGTTTCTAACTCCTAACTGTAGTGGCTGCCCACGATGTACCTTGTTTGCCACAATGACCGTAGTGGCCGGGATCTGTCCCGGCCATCGGCCCCGCAGGGGCCGGGTTGCTGCAAGTTACCGCTAGCGACCAAGGTACAATCTGACGAGCCACTACCCCTAACCTCTAATTTCTAACTTTAAACTGGTGGCGGAGGCGGGACTTGAACCTCTCCGTCCAAAAAACAGGCGACATGTAACAGAAGGCCTTCCCATGACCCAACACCCAACACCCGACTACACCCGCGCGTTCTCTGTAGGCTCCTCGACCTCTAGCTCGTCTTCTTTGCGGTCGGTTCGTTTGTCCTTCGGGCCGAGTCGCTTTGCGCCGCGCTGTTTGTAGATCGAGTCGCCGACTACGCCGATCAATATCACGTAGCCCAAAACAGCGAACTCCCAGGCCGGGGCGATGCCGAGCAGGTTGATCCCGTTTGCCATGACTCTCATAATTGCAGCGCCTACGATTATGCCGATAACTGTGCCCTGCCCGCCGCTCAGCGAGCATCCTCCGAGCACCGCCGCGGCGATGGCGTAGAGCTCATACGCCAGACCCGTGGATGCCGGCTGAACGGAGTTGGTATACGACGCATAAAGTATGCCCGCGAGGGCCGCGAGGCCGCCGCAGGCTACGTAAGCGGCCGTCTGCATTCTGGCAACCTTCACACCCGAATACTCCGCCGCCTGCGGGTTGCGTCCTATTGCATAAAGATACCTTCCGTAGATCGTGAAGTGCATGAAGAACGCTGCGACGATAGCTACCCCGGCTAAGATAACAACCGGGGTGGGGAGACCCAGGAAGAACCCGTCCCCAAGCGCTCTGACACCTGGATAACCGTTTCCGAAACCCATCGTCTGTTCCTCGACCAGCACTCTGGCCTGGCCCCTCAGAATGAGCATCGTACATAGAGTAGCGATGAACGGCTGCAGCCTTATCCTGGTGATCAGAAATCCGTGCCAGAGACCTATCACAACCCCGATCCCAATGACCAGCAGCCCTGCGACTATCGGAGGCATCCCTCTTTCCACTATCGCCTGGGTGAGAAAGACTCCCGAAAACGCAATCACTGAGCCGACCGAGAGATCAATGCCTCCCGACAGTATGACTATGCCTTCTCCAATGGCAAATATAGCCAAGAGAGCTATGTGTCGCGTCAGGTTGTGCGCGTTTTCCTGGCTTACGAACCTCTGGTTACCCACGTAGATGATTATACATATAGCGGATAGCAGGATGATCATGCCAAGGATTTTTCTCATTTCGCACTGCCTCCAGTAGCCAGATGCATTATATTCTCCTCTGTCATTTCGCTCCGTCCGAGGCCTCCCGTGACTCTCGACTCGTGCATTACGAGCACCCGGTCGGCCAAGCCGATAATCTCTTCCATATCCGACGATATCATGATTATCCCGACGCCGGAGTCCGCAAGCTGCCTGATCAGACGGTAGATTTCGCTCTTGGAGCCGACATCGATTCCCCTGGTCGGCTCATCCAGTATCAAGACTTTGGGGCTTAGGGCCAGCCACTTGGCAAGCCCGACCTTCTGCTGGTTGCCCCCGGAGAGATACTGCACCTCCTGCTCGATACCCGGCGTTTTTATCGAAAGCGCCTGAAGCTGCTCGTTTGTAACCTGCGACTCGCGCCGCCGGTCGAGAAGGATCGGGTGGTAGGTGTTAAGCCCCGGCAGCGTTATATTCTCTCTAACCGCCATTTGGAGGATCACGCCGAGCGCTTTCCGATCCTCCGGCACAAGCCCAATTCCCGCCCGTATCGCATCCGCGGGGCGTCTTATAGTCTGCTCACGGCCATCAATCGTTATGCTCCCGGAAACGGCCGGGTCTATGCCGAACAGACAGCTTATCAACTCCGTGCGACCGGCCCCAACCAGCCCGGCCAGCCCAAGAATCTCGCCCGGATATGCGTCGAAAGTGTAGCTCGAAACACAACCTCTCCGTTTGAGATTGTTCACTGAAAGAACAGGAGACTTGCCGGCACGGTGAAGAGCAACCTCCGGGAAGAATCTCGAAATGTCCCGTCCAACCATCAAGCGGACCATAGCCTCCCGGTTGATCTCGTCTCCCTCGAGTTCGCCGACGCGCAGACCGTCTCGAAGCACGATGACCCGGCCGCACATGTGCTGGACTTCGCCGAGTCTGTGGGAAATATAGACCATCGAAACCCCGTGTTCCTTAAGGTCCCTCATTACGTTGAACAATCGCTCCGCTTCTCCGGGGGAGAGGGAGCTTGTCGGCTCATCCAGGACAAGAATCCTAGCCGACATCGACAGCGCTTTGGCGATCTCCACGAGCTGCTGTTCGCCCGTCGATAGCTCCTCAACCAGGGTCGTCATAGGCTTTGTTATGCCGACCATGCTGGCAATGTCAGCGGCCTGCCTGTAAAGCTCCTGCCTGCGGATCACGCGGAATGGCGACGTAACTGGTTCACGACCGAGAAAGATGTTCGCTGCGATGTCCAGGTTTCCAGCAAGGTTCAGCTCCTGGTGGATGATTGATATACCAAGCTCCAGAGCGTCCTCTATATTCTCGATCCGCACCGGTTTTCCCTCGACCAGTATCTCCCCCTGATCAGCCGGATATATCCCGCCAAGGATGCGCATAAGGGTCGATTTTCCCGCGCCGTTCTCGCCGACCAGTCCGAGTATCTCTCCCTGCATCAACTCGAAATCGACTTTGTCGAGCGCGAGAACGCCGGGGAAGCGCTTGGATACTCCCTTCATAACAAGGAGCGGAATTTCGTTATTTGTTGAATTGCCAGCCAATTGACTGTTTTCCTTTCGCACGAAACCTGAATCGCTGAGACGCTGAATGCTGATGAAAACGCTGAGGATCCCTATCGGAAGACTGTGCTCTTGATATGGCCAATCTTTCTGTATGCTGCGGAACTTCGATTTGGTTAAACTTGACAAGCCTGTACAAGGCAGCGTTCCCGCAGCATACAATTCCTCCATTCCCCTGGGTGAAGGGGATTTTAGATTTCAGATCTCAGATTGAAGACTAGCTGTTGAAACACGAAGATGGGTATTGCCCATCTAACGCATGATACCTGAACCGGGGAAGAGAGGAGTGGTCTGAGACGGGGAATTCCAGATTCCTCGCCTCTTCATTTTCCCCGTCTCCCCGGTTCTGGAGTTGTTGTCTCGGCATCCATGTTTTATCTGGGCAACACCAGCAGCATACAACCCTTCAATCCGCAATCTAAAATCTAAAATCTAAAATCCTTCTTACGACCCACCAGACGTTCGCTCAAGGTGCTCGCGTGACTTAAACTTGGCCTTCAGCCTTCTCAGGTTGTCCCAATGCTCGTCGATATTACTCTTGTTGACTACGGTGACGCCTGTGTTGATCTTGCCGTCGGGGGGTATACCCGGGTCCTCTCCTCGAACAAGCGCCGCCATGACGCGGACCGATTCATACCCCATCTTGTAGGGGTTCTGCGCAACGGTGGCCTCGATAACGCCGTCCTTGATCCCCTGCAGGGTCCCTTCCTCCTCGCCGTCGAAACACACTATCTTCACCTTGCCTACCTTGTGAGCAGCCTTGAGCGCCTCGGCGCATGCAGGGCCGTTGCTGCCTGCTATCCCGACCATCGCGGCCACGTCTCCGTGTTTGGTCAGACAGTCCTCGGCGTTCTGGATGCACTTCGTCCGGTCGCCATTGTCCGTCATGACGCCGATGATCTTGATATTGCTGCCTTTGATGGCCTCCCGGACCCCCTGCATACGTTCCTGGCAGTTCTTGAGGTCGAAGTTGGGCACGAACATCATGACTTTGCCGCCGTTCGGGAGCGCCTTGCGCAGCTCGGCGCCGGCCACAAGACCGGCCTCTAAGTTGCTGGTACCGATGTAACAGACCCGCTTGCTCTTAGGCGCATCGGAGTCCGTGCAGACCAGCTTCACCTTGTCAGCAAGCTCGTTCAGCATTGTCGTCTGGTTTTTAGGATCGATTGGAGAGATGGCCAGTCCATCAACTCCCCGAACTATGATATCCTCTACCAGCGTTTTCTGTTCGGTCGCCGCCATTTGGGTGGGCATTCTATAGTCGCACACCGCGCCGTATTTCTCGCCTGCGTCATCACAGCCGGCCTTCCCCAGAAGCCAGAAATCCGCGATGCAGTTGGACACAAAGCCGACCCTCACGACCCCTTTGCCGTGCTGAGTTTTGGCCCCATGCTTGCCGCAGGATGAAAGTGTCAGCGCAACCGCAAGCGCAATCGATATTATGAAGAATCTATTCAAAGTCACGACTTCTTCTTCAATTCCTCAAGATTTCTCCAGAACTCGTCTACGTTCTCCTTCGTGACGACGGTTACTCCGGTGTCCAGGTATTTGTTCTCGGGAAGGCCCGGGTCCTGTCCGCGAGCCAGAGCCGCAAGGACTCGGACCGATTCGTATCCTATCTTATAAGGGTTCTGGGCGACGGTGGCCTGGACAACGCCGTCCTTGATAGCCTGCAGTGTTGCCGTTTCCTCGTCAAAAGCAATAATCTTCACCTTGCCGACCTTGCCGGCCGCCCTGACTGCCCCGGCTGCTGCCGGACCGTTATAGGCCCAAAGTCCAACGAGCGCCGCTATGTCGGGATATTTGATCAGAGTGTCTTCGCAGTTCGCCTTCGCTTTCACCCTGTCGGTGCTGTCGAGCAGCGTGCCGAGAACTTTGATATTGCTGCCTTTGACTGCTTCCCTGACGCCCTGGTCGCGCTCCTGGGCGTTCTGCGCATCGAGCGTGCCGACGAATATCATCACCTTGCCTCCCTGCGGCAGCGCCTTCAAAAGCGCCTTACCGGCCTCGCGTCCCGCCTCGATATTGTTGGTGCCTATGTAGCAGATTCTGTTGCTTTCCGGCGCGTCCGAGTCCTCACATACCAGGTTGACCTTGGAAGCCACTTCGTTCAGCAGGTCCGTCTGGTTCCTGGGATCTATTGGAGATACTGCGATGCCGCTGACGCCTCTTATCAGTATGTCCTGGATCAGCGTCTTCTGTTCCGTCGCAGTGGCCTGACTGGGCATTCTATAGTCACACTCCGCGTTAAAGTCTTTGCAGGCTTGCTTGGTCCCGGCCTGAGCTATCAGCCAGAAGTCAGCGACGGAGTTCGACACAAACCCCACCCGTACCGGCTCTTCCGATCTCTTCCCGGTCGATTGTTTCCTGCCGCAAGACGAAAGCGAAGTGGCTAAAACTGCCGCAACTATAACAGCTAATAATTGTTTCAAGACCTACTCCCCCAAGTTGATTTTGGATTTTGGATTTCGGATTTCGGATTTTCGGGTTTCTTGGAACGTCAGGATATGTAAAGAAGCTGACAGCTTCTCGGCCCCTGTAGGGCCGCCGCACGGGGACGTGCGGCATGCTTCGACAGGCTCAGCACGAGGCCCGGCG
>JACPPP010000099.1 GCA_016190935.1 Armatimonadota bacterium
CTTCCCATGCCCCATGCCCCATGTCCTTCTATCTAACCCAGCCGATTCTGGCGAGGGGCCAGAACCTGAACATGGCCCGTCCAACCACCTCGCTCCTGTCGAGAGGCCCCCAGAAGCGGCTGTCGCTTGAGTTGTTCCGGTTGTCCCCCATCATAAGGAGTTGCCCATCGGGGACTCTCACCCGGAGACCTTCGCCGTTCCCAACAAGCTCAAGCCTTCCTTCCGCCACGGCCTTCTCCAGGATAAACCCCATGTTGAGATCGCTCTGGTCGGGATAGGCCGTGTCCGGGTCCTCGGCCACGTAGGGCTCGACAAGCCTTTTTCCGTTTCTTTCGACGTAGCCCGGATGGACCTCTATCTTGGGGTCCTCTATCCCGAAAGCCGCCGCAAGCTCCTCTTTGCCGATGCGCCTGCCATCGACGTAGACACCGTTCTTCTTCAGCTTGACAACAATCTCATCCGGGTCCGAACTCGCGTGGAGGAGGATATCTGCAAGGTCCCTGTGGTTGTATACTTTGCTGTCCACCACAACGTAGCCCGGACTCACACGGATCTCATCCCCAGGAACGCCTATCACCCGTTTTATAAAGTCGGCCTGCTTGTGGCTGTTCATAGTTGCTTCAGGCGGAGCTTTGAAGACTACAATCTCCCCCGGCCCAGGGTCTCTTATCTTGTACACCGTCTTGTTGACCAGTATGTGGTCGCGCACGAGGAGCGTCGGCACCATCGAAGGAGACGGTATGAAGAATGCCTGAACGAAAAACGGCCTGATGATTAAGAACACAAGTCCCATCGCTATAGACAAAGACTCAGCTATCTCCGCTACAGATCGCGCCGTCGGCGACGCCTGCCTGTGCATCGCATACCTTAGTCCGAGCAGGGCTATAATGATTATAACTACGGATTGCCAGCTCAGATTAGCCAACCATTCCGTTATGCCATTCATCTCTTCTCCTTGATCCGCGCGGCCTTTCCGACTCTTCCGCGGAGGTAGTAGAGCTTCGCCCTCCGTACGTCTCCACGCCGAGTAACTTCTATCTTGGCGACCTTAGGCGAGTACAGCGGAAAGACCCGCTCCACCCCCACGCCGTTCGAGACTTTGCGGACAGTGAAGCTCGCCCTGGCGCCGCCGTCCTTACGCCCTATAACAGCGCCTTCAAATACCTGGATGCGCTCTTTGCCGCCTTCGACGACCCGCACGTGGACTTTCACAGTGTCTCCAGGGCCGAATTCCGGCCTGTCCACCTGCATCTGCTCGCGCTCCAGTTGATCAATCACGTTCATTATTATCCTCCTCAGTCTCCTGCTCCTGCATGACCCTGCACAATATCACTCTATCTTCGTCTGTGAGCTTCGCTTGAGAAAGAAGATCGGGACGCCGCTCGTACGTCCTCTTGAGCGACTGTACGCGCCTCCATCTGGCGATTTCCGCGTGATGCCCGGAGAGCAGCACATCAGGAACCCGCCATCCTCGAAACTCAGCAGGCCGGGTATAATGCGGATACTCCAGCAGCCCTTCAGCAAAGGACTCCTCAAGCGCCGATTCCTCAGCGCCGAGCGCCCCCGGAAGAAGCCTGGTAACCGCGTCGAGCACTACAAGCGAGGGAAGCTCCCCACCGGTCAGCACATAGTCGCCGATAGATATTTCCCTATCGACCAGGTGCTCCCGGATCCTTTCATCTACACCCTCGTAGTGCCCGCATATTATTATTAGATGATCCTCGCAGGCAAGCTCACTCGCAATACTCTGCGAAAAGGTCTCGCCCTGCGGCGTCATCAGCAAAACTTTCGACCTTACGGAACCCGACTCCCGACGGATGGTCTCGACAGCATCGAAGACCGGTTCCGGCTTCATGACCATCCCCGCGCCCGGACCGAACGGCTCATCGTCGGTGCTGCGGTGCCTGTCGCGCGCATAATCGCGGAGGTTGTGCACCATGAGGTCCAAAACCCCCTTCTCTCGCGCCCGCTTGACGATGCTGAAGCCCGCCCCAGCCTCGATGACCTCCGGAAAGGTCGTGATTACGTCAATCCTCATAGCCCCTCAATAGGCTCGACAACCATCCTGCCGTTTGCCAGGTCAACCTCACGAACCACCTGCTTGAGCGCCGGGATCATTGCCCGAGGCGTAACATAAACATCATTCGCCGCCCCTTGGAGCACCTCAGTGATCTTGCCCAGGTGTTCTCCGTCCGTGGTGTAAACATCAAGCCCGAGTATATCGTGCACGTAAAACTGGTCCGATTCAAGTTCGCGAAGCTGCTCGCGGTTTATCCGGAGTTCCGCTCCTCGCAGTTCCTCCGCGCAATTCCTGTCATCGCAGCCCTTGAACTTCACCAGCGCGCCGTTCTGATGAAACCTGACGTTCTCCACCCCGATCATCCGGCCCCGTCCGTCACTCGGCTCAATCCAGACCTCTACAAGCTCGTCGAACCGCTCGGGAAAATCGGTCTCCAGCCTTACCTTGAGCTCTCCTTTGATCCCGAATGGAGCAACGACCGTGCCGATTGTAACGTCCGGTCTTTGGGGCTCGGTCAAACTTCCCTGATCTCCTGTACGATCCCGTCCTTGACGATTACTTCCGCGCCGCCCAGCTTGTCGAACAGGTTGTCCCCAACGGCCACATCAACATCGCCCTCAATCGTTCCCTGCACAAACTCGGAGCCGATCTCAAGCCCTGCCACTTCGCCAAGTCTCGACTGGATCTCCGCTCTCGCGCTTTCGTGCTTCTGCCGTTCGCCCTCGATTTCCCTGCGCAGCCTTCCGGCCTGTTCGATGTCGGCCTTTGCCACCTCCGGGACGTAGCGGCGGAGCTGAAAGTCGAGATGCTGTGCAGCCGACTCCACCCTGTCGAGAGTCTTCGTAAGTTCTTCCCTGAGACCGCTCTTGAAATCCTCAGTGACGATCGCCTTGATTGTAATCGCGCGCTTCAGCCTCATATCCCCTCCCTTCCGTATTCCGCTGTCGCTGGTACGGAACCCAAAATTGCATTTCAAAACTACGAGACTATATCTACGTAAACCTTCTTACCGCTCTTCATCGCCGCAGCCTTGGTCACGGTCCGAAGGGCGTTTGCAATCTTCCCGTCTTTGCCGATCACTTTTCCGAGATCACCCGGAGCCACATGGACCTCATAGGTCGTAGAGTTATCGCCGGATACCTCCGACACCTCAACCTGGTCCTGCTCATCTACCAGCGCTTTAACGAGCACTTCAATTAGATTCTTCAAGGTTATCTACCCCTACTCATCCTCAGCCCATTACTACGCATCCTGAGCCTGTCGAAGGATGCATAGGCCTGCTGATGCTGTAATATTCCATCTATCCGGAAGTTTCTTCCGGCTTCTCTTCAGCGGGCGCGGGATCTGCTTCTGCTTCAGCCTGAGGCTCTTCCGCTGCCTCCAATGGAGGTTCAGCCTGAGCGGTCGGCTCTTCGACCTCTGGAACTGGCTCTTTGGCCTTCGCCGTAGACTTCCTTCTGGTCCTCTTGGGCGGAGCGGCTTCCTCCTGAGCGGGCGCGGCTTCAGCCTCGACCTCAGCCTTAGCCTTAGCCTTGCCGCCCGAGATTACACCGAGCTTCGTCAAGAGGCTTCTCGCCACATCGCTCGGCTGAGCCCCACGAGAAAGCCAAAGCCTCGCCTTCTCCTCATCTACCTTCATAGTAGGCGGGTTCGTGGTCGGGTCATAGTAGCCAAGCTGTTCAATAAACCGGCCATCCCGCGCTGTACGCTGATCAGCAACTACGACCCTGTAAAACGGCCTCTTCTTTGCGCCCATCCTGCGCAATCTGATTCTAACTGACAATACCTAACCTCCAATCGAATGTGAGTCACGAGTGCCAAGTGTCAAGTGCAGGGAAACTCTCACTTGTCACTTGTCACTACCTTAAAAACGGCATCTGAGGCATCTTTTTGCCGTGCCTGGCGGATTCCTCCATCGCCGTCATCTGTCGGATCATCTTCCGCATCTCTTCAAACTGCTTGAGCAGGCGGTTAACGGCCTGAATGCTCGTTCCGCTCCCGTCAGCAATGCGTCTGCGCCGGCTTCCATTTATTATTGATGGGTTGCGACGCTCATCCTGCGTCATCGAGCGGATTATCGCCTCAACGCGCGCGATCTCCTGGTCATCGATCTTAAGTCCCTGAAGCTGCTTTGCCTGCCCGAAGCCGGGAATCATAGAGAGCAACTGATCCAAAGGCCCCATCTTTTTCATCTGTTCGAGCTGGTCCAGATAGTCGTCAAAACCGAACTGGTTCTCCCGGAGCTTCTTTTCAAGCTCTTTTGCCTTCTCTTCGGAAACCGACGCCTCGGCTTTTTCGATCAGGCTCAGCACATCCCCCATGCCAAGTATGCGGGAGGCCATCCTGTCCGGATGGAACGGCTCGAGCCCGTCCATTTTCTCGCTTGTGCCTGCAAATTTGATCGGCTTGCCGGTGACACTCTTGATGGAAAGGGCCGCGCCGCCGCGCGCATCGCTGTCCAGCTTGGTCATGATGACCCCGTCGATTCCTATGGCTTCGTCGAAAGCCCTGGCGACATTCACCGCATCCTGGCCGGACATCGCATCGACCACAAGCAGCACCTCAGTAACCGGGACAGCGGACCTTATTCCCTTCAGCTCGGCCATCATCTCTTCGTCTATGTGCAGGCGGCCGGCAACGTCCAGTATAACGTGGTCGTGCCCTTCGGAGTTGGCTGAGGACAGTGCCGCCCGGCATACAGCTACTCCGTCCTGCTTGTCGCCCATTGCAAAGACCTTCACGCCGAGTTGTTCACCCAGGGTCTGTAGCTGCTTGATGGCGGCCGGCCTGTATACATCCGCAGCTACAAGCAGAGGGTTCTTCCCCTGCTTTTTCAAGCTGAAAGCAAGCTTCGCTGCGGTTGTCGTCTTACCTGAACCGTGCAGCCCCGCAAGCATTATTACGGTCGGCGGCTTCGGCGAGACGGCGAGCTTCGACTGCTCGCCGCCAAGCAGTCCCACAAGCTCCTCGTGGACTATCTTTATGACCTGCTGGCCTGGTGAGAGGCTTCTCAGCACTTCCTGTCCGACTGCGCGCTCCCTGACCCGGGCGACGAAATCCTTCACTACCCGGAAGTTGACGTCGGCCTCAAGCAGTACAAGCCGGACCTCACGAAGCGCCTCCTCGACGTCTTTCTCCGTGAGCGCACCCTTCCCGGTCAGGCGCTTAAATGCGTTCTGAAGTTTTTCAGACAGACTCTCAAACATCTTCAATCAGCAAAACGGGGAACTCAAGACGCACTTAAGGGAACGGATGCGCGCACCCGCTCCCCCAAAGACTCTCGGGTTCCCTGTGTACTCAATAAGTATATCCCGAATGCCGCCTGTTGTCAAACCGGAGGAACCGGTTCTATTTTGGTGCGTCTAATTCTTGTGGAGGTAGTTTTACATGACCAGAAGCCTTATTATCGGACTCGTTGTGCTGCTTATTGTAAGCGCGATCATACTGAGCGGCTGCAAGGACGACCGAACCATGATATCCAGAATACTCGAGCGTCCGGATAGGTATCTCGACCGAAACGTGGTCGTCGCCGGAGAGGTCACCAGGACCTACGGTGTGGACCTGATCATAACCGAGCTTGGGGCTTACCAGGTTGACGACGGGAGCGGAAAGATTTGGGTGCTCACCAGGACTGGTGTCCCAAGGGAAGGAAGCGTAGTCGGACTGAAGGGGCGCGTGGAGAGCGGGATAAAGGTTGGCCGAGAGCTAGTCGGGGCTGTGATCCGCGAGGAGCGCAGGCGGATGCGCTGACTCGATCTAACTAGTAGAGCGATTTCTAATTACCATTGCATATAACCGTGCTTGTAACTAGCATAAATGCTTGTATCGTTATTTAGGAATCGCTCTACTAGTTGTCCAAGAGGCCGGCGGCACAGCCGCCGGCCTCACAGAAGAACTACATCTTGTGGAACGACTCGATCTGCTCACGGGTGAGTTTCTCGACAGGAATAACCCGTGCCTTGCCGCGGATGAACTCCGGAACCTTCCGCTTGGCTTCCTCCGTATCATTTGCCTCGACGGTCACCCATCCGGTGTGCTCACCTGACATACAGGCGAACTCGTACTTGTCGAGCAGTTCGGGCTCCTTTTCCACAACCTCATCGAGCGCCTTCAAGCACTCTTCCTTCGTGTGCGGCGACTCTATCAGATAGTGTGGCATGGAAATCCTCCTCCTATACCGGTGATTCTTCTATTAGTTTGGACCCCGCGCATTGGTTGATAAAACTGTAGCACGGAAAGATGTAGGATGTAGGATGGGTGTCAGGTGTCGGTAAGGGTCATGGGGCATGGGAAGACTCTCTGTTACCTGTTACCTGTTACCTGTTACCTGTTACCTTTCCCTTCCGTGTTTCCGCACTTCCGCGTTTCCGTAGACATGTGGAGAGATTAAGGAGGACAAGACCCGACGCGCGTCTAATACCAATTGTGTTTGAACCGGCCATAGAATCAGGTTTCTGAAACGCGAATTGAGGCGAATAACGCGAAAGAAAGCCATCAGCAGTCAGCTATCAGCCGTCAGCAGTAATCTATCACGCAAGGCGCCGCACGGGGACGTGCGGCATATCTGGCCCGGCGCGTGACGGGCCGGGCCATCAGCATCGTGTATATTGATCGTCGGGGAGATTCCTCCCCGGCGCACATTCCCCGGACATCCGTCCGGTCCTGACACCCGGCC
>JACPPP010000108.1 GCA_016190935.1 Armatimonadota bacterium
ATTATAGCGGTCCCGGCAGGAGCGGAGGTGACTCTCCCATTCTTTGACGCTTTCGATTATCCAAATGGATCGGACGATCCGAACTGGGGGGAACAACGCGGTGATTGGGTTGTCCGGAACGGCGAGTACGGTATCCAGGATACCGATGGCTGGTGGCGGTTCAGCATGGTCAACGATGTGTTCCCCGCCGACTTTGTGATGAAGTATGACCATATTGGACTGCACATGACCCCTGGCGGCCATATTGGTGGCTGCATACTTCGCGCCCAAGGCGCGGGGGGCACTCCATGGCATGGATCTCTCCTGTTTGTAACCAGCAATACCAGCTGGACTGTCCACAAAATAAAGGAAGACGGAGGATGGCAGGCGGGTTGGCCTGGAGCAGGAGGTGGCTGGAGTCATGGGGTAAATGAAGGAGAGACGGCGCATATAGAGGTAACGTTTGTAGGGAACGTATTCGAGGTTAAAGCCGAGACAGATACCGGCGCAACGTTTGAGGCCACCCATGACTTTACCGATGACGGCGGCATCTGGACGAGCGGCCAGGTGGGACTCGCCATTTCTTGGGATTGGACTGAACTCTATGATAGGTTCGACAACGTCGTCGTTTACGAAGCCGGCGACACCAGGCCGGGGATTGTAACAGGCACGGTCACAGATTCCGTCAGCGGGCTGCCGGTAGAGGGCGCTGTGGTGGATATAATCGACACGAGCCTTACGACAACGACACAGTCGGACGGCACGTACGCCCTGACTGACGTGCCGCTCACCGCCAAATACCTGTACGTACACACCGTGGGCTATGTCCCCAAGAAAATACGTATGAATGTGGCGCCAGCTATTCCCACTATTATGAATGTGAAGCTCGAAGAGTTCGTCGGACTCGATTGGGCGAGAGGCGCCAGCGCGAGCACCAGCTCAAAATCCGGCGTGGCGAGCGCCATTAATGATGGCAACGCGGAGACAAGCTGGACTCCTGACGAAGGTCTGAGCTACGGCGAGTGGGCGCAGTTGTCGTGGGAAGGCCCTCTTACTATCTCGACGATACTCGTGGATATGGTTGGTCCCACGCAGGACTATAGCATCCAGTCTTCCCTGGATGGGACAACCTGGACCGAAGTGACGCAAGTGACGTCCTCCGAAACGGACCATACGCACTGGATCGAGACGGTCGTTCTGCCGTCCCCGCTCACTCTGAGGTATCTGCGATTGGTGAACAATTGGTTCGGGTTCGAAAGTTTCATCGACATCTACAGTATCGAATGTTACAAGGCCAACGGCAGCGTGGCGGGAGTCGTAAAGAACTCGAGCGGCCAACCCGTGCAGGGAGCGGAGGTGTACGTTACCGAGTCGATAAACGGCCAGAGGGGGCCGAGCCGTCTGCCTATGAAGACGACTACTCTTGCCGATGGTTCGTATTCGATTGCTGTTCCCGAAGGTCCGGTGATGGTAACCGCGGCGGCTGCCGATAGTATGACAGTATCCAGCGCTCCGGTTTCCGTCACGGAGGGATCGCAGACCTCTGTGCCTGAGCTCATTGTGACGCATGTTACAGAGGGTGGCTCGATCTTCAGCGACAACTTCGATGACCTGGCGCCCTTCGAGACCAATCCCAGGTGGGATATGCTGAGTGGAACATGGTACGGTCTGGATGGCAGGTATCAGGTTGGACCTGAAGCCATGAGCCTTGCCACCGTCGCGGGGATTGCTCCTCGAAACTGCGTGGCCGATGTCGATACGAACGGCTTCGAGAGCGGGATCGTCGCGCGCTGGCAGGATATGGACAACTTCCTGTTGCTGGTCTACAGCGCCGGCAGACAATTCTACTGGCACGAGCACATCAACGGAGAGTGGCCGGTTAGTGGACTCATCCAGCCGGCGGTTGACGAGAAAGCCATTCACTATCGAGCGGTAGTGGTTGGCAACAAGGCTCAGGGAATGATCTCTGACGGCTTCAATACATACTGGACTCCTGTTATCACGCTCAGCGATCTGCTGAGCCCCGGAAAAGTGGGGCTGTTTAAGAACAACATGCCGAGTGGAATGTCTATCGACGACCGAAGTTTTGACAACTTCACAGTTCAGTCGGGTTCTTCTGCGCTGCCGCCTCCGGTTGGTCCGAGCGGGGCCAAGGCGAACGGACCCGGATGGTATGGCGCAGTCAATGGTATCGTTACGGCGGTCTTCTCCGACTACAACTACTTCGTGGTCGAGGCGGAAGACAGATCGTCGGCGATCATTGTCAAGCCCATACCAGCGCAGGTTCCGGCGATTGGAGATGAGGTTATTATTCTGGGCGTCATGAGGACTGACGGCGCGTTCGGATTGATTGAGCTGTCATCCGCAGGCGGGAATAATGAGCTGGGGCCTTTGGGCGTCAACAACCGCAACCTCACAGGCGCTGTCGGGAATCCGGGCGTCAGTAACCTCGACTTGCTGGTAACCACCTATGGTCAGGTGGTTGACGAACCCATCGTCTTCTCCGATGGATCGACCAGGTTCCATATCACTGATGGCTCGGCGATCCCCAACGGTCCAACGGTAACTGTTCCGGCGGCGCCGACGATTTACACGGAGAACTTCGACAGCTATAACAATGGAGACGATCCGGTGGGCTGGGAGGAATGGGCCGGCGACTGGTGGGTCCAGGATGGTCAATACGCCCCAAGGGAAGGCGCCGTAATATGGCATTTCTCCGTGCTAAACAGCACTCCGCTGCTTACGGATTACGTACTCGAGTACGACCAGATAGGCGTCTACGACACCACCCATTCTGGCGCCCTACTGCGTATGGACAGTATTAGTCTCCCGATGAGTTGGAACCATTACTTGAGGACGACCCTGAGCGACGTGAATTTCGGCAGTATCATTGGCAATGCGTACGGTGGGCATGCATGGACCGGTACGCCTAGCGAAACAGACGTCGTACACGTGAGGATAGAATCCAATGGGATGGTTTTCACCGCGTCTCTTAATCAGGACGTCACCGGGGCCACATGGACTGGATCCTGGGATCATACTGGCAAAAATTTGCCAGAATCGGGCTACATCGGCTTTGCTGGTGGTGGGCCAGGTGACGGCAGATGGGCATGGGACAATCTCCGGCTGACTTATGCTGGCAATGCCCAAATCGCCGCCGATGCGGTTCAAGTAGTTATCCCGGCATCTGTCACCAACGCGCCGACAATAAGCAAGGACGACTATATCCAGGCGGTTGGTATCGCCGGCAAGGGTATAGCCATAGGCGCCGACATCCGCTCTGTGATGATCAGGCGGGATAGCGATCTGACCATACCGCCGCGATAAACATCGCATGACATGAGCTGTGTGTCCGGGCTTGCCCGGACACACACCGGCTTTTTGGATTGCAGATTGCAGATTTCAGATTGCAGATTGAACTTCAATCTGCAATCCCTTCACTCCTTCCACTTGGGATATTGGACTATTATGGCAGCATTATTTCAGTGCAAAGAAAAGATAAAGAGTTTCAGACTGCTATTTGTTGCAGCGATGCTCGCGTTGTTTTTAAGCACAAGCGGCACGGCTATCCCGGTTCAGATCGGCTATGCGAAATCGGCCGGGGCAGGATGGAGCGGCAGCGTGCTTGGAAC
>JACPPP010000109.1 GCA_016190935.1 Armatimonadota bacterium
CATCGCAATATACAAAATTAATTTATCAATCTCAATAAATCGCAGAGATTCTGTTTCGGGTGAGATGATGATATCTCACCCGATCGTAGCACCTGTTTCCGTGATTAAAGAAGCCTTTAGTTCCAGCTTACACTTCTCCGTACGTACAACTAATCTTGATGGTACATTCTCAACACCAACTGGTGCAGACGACGGTACTTGTTCAGAGCGTTCTGGTACTGACGGGCCAAGTCAGGCTCGGGGTTGTAAGTCGAACTAACGTGTGTCAGCCGTTTGGCGGCCGTATCGGGCGAGTCGTACAGCCTGGCGCCAACTCCCGCCAGAATCGCGGCTCCCTGTGCACCGGCTTCGGAAGTGCGCAGGGACAGAAGTGGGCGATTCAGTATGTTCGCTCTGAGGCGCAGATTGGCTGGGGACTTTGCGCCCCCGCCAACGGCACGGAGTTCACGGACACAAATGCCGGCCTGTTCCATGTAGCCCAGAATTATCGCCATCTCAAGCGTCGCACCCTCAATGATGGCCTTGAAAATGTCCGTCACCGTGGTGTTCAGTGTGAGGCCAACGATTGTACCCTTGGCCTCGACATCGAATGAGGGAGTGGAGGTCCCGGAGAAATGAGGGAAGACGACCAGATCGGATGGCGCGTCCGGCAGCGCGGAAAAGAGCCCATCGAAGGCATAACAACCTTACATCCTGTTGTGCCCAGGTCTATGCCCAGAAGTACCTGTGCCACTTTGCTCATTGGACTACTCACGGCTCGCGGGGCCAGCAATCATGAAGACAGCGTAGTCGGCGAAAAGGTTCGGCAGGAACCTTACAACGCTGCACCCGCCGTCGCTATAAGTCTTGAGGTCGATCTCCCGTAGTATTCTGATGCCGTTCTTCTTGCAGAAGTGGCGGAAGTCCTTTATGGTTGTGTGATGAATATTCGGGCTGTCGTACCATTCGTAAGGCAAGCGCCCCGTCTTAGGCATAATCCCCTGGAAGAACAGTTGGCTTCGAACGCGCCAATGGGCAAAGTTGGGCACACTGATGATACACTGCTTGCCGACCCGCGCCATCTCAGTTATCAGGAACGCAGGTCTGTGCAGGACTTGCAGGGTGTTAGTGGCAATGACATAATCGACCGATTGATCGTTAAAATCCGCCAATCCCTCGTCCAGGTCACCGTGGTAGACGAATAACCCCTTGGCAACGCAGGCCTGTATAGCGTCCTCAGATACGTCTATCCCCTGTGCTCGGATCTGCTTTTCTGCCTGCAGCGCTTTAAGAAGAACGCCGGTTCCGCATCCCAGGTCCAAGACGTGGCTGCGCGTAGCGACAAGCTCCACAATGAACCTGAACTCCTGTGGCAGCCGGTCGTCCGTGGTCTCCCGCATCGTCTCCACCTTATCCTGCTGCATCTGCATATTCCCTCTCGTAATCGGCATACTGCAGGAAGCTTACTATCAACTTGCTGAGCGCATCGACCTCGATCAGGAATGCGTCATGGCCGTAATCGGAGTGAATCTCGGCATAGCTGACGTCTTTGTTGTTCCTTCGGAGCGCAGTAACGATTTCTCTTGACTGATAAGGCGGAAAGAGCCAGTCGGACGAGAAGGAAACCACGAGAAAACTGGCTTTGACTACTGAGAGCGCCCGCTGCAGGTTGCCCCCACCTTCCTGCGCCAGGTCGAAATAATCCATCGCCTTTGTTATGTATAGATAGCTGTTGGCATCGAAACGCTTGACGAAGCTGTCGCCCTGATGGTTGAGATAGCTTTCCACCTGAAAGTCGATGTTGAACCCGAAACAAGGTTCTCCCACCAAATCCCGGCCGAACTTTTGGTGCATAGATGCATCCGACAGATAAGTTATGTGGCCGATCATCCTCGCAAGAGCAAGCCCTGCAGCGGGTATGGCCTCACCATAATACTCGCCGTTCTTCCAGTCCGGATCGCTCATTATCGCCTGGCGGCCGACTGCATCGAACGCGATGGCCTGCGCGTTCAATCTTGCTGCAGTAGCAATAGGGATGACAAGCCTGACAGCGTCGGGATAGGACACAGCCCACTGGAGCACTTGCATCCCTCCCATTGACCCTCCAACCACGCACAGAAGCTGCTTGATGCCCAGATGGTCGATCAGATGCTTCTGAGCACGAACCATGTCTTTGATCGTAACAATGGGAAAAGACAGCCCGTAAGGCTTTCCGGTCGCAGGGTTAATCGAACTTGGCCCGGTTGAACCTTTACATCCTCCTATTATGTTGGAACAGATGACGTAGTACTTCCGGGTATCGAACGCTTTGCCTGGACCGACCATAGTGTCCCACCAGCCCGGCTTCCTGTCGCTCGGCGAGTTATACCCTGCTACGTGCGCATCGCTGGAGAGGGAGTGGACGATGAGCACTACGTTCGACTTATCTTCATTCAGCTCACCGCAGGTCTCATAGGCGAGCGTGATAGGCCCGACCTTTCTGCCGCACTCGAACTCCATCTCCTCGGGCGGCTCTGCAAACGTATAGTATTGTGTTTCGACGATGCCAACAGAGTGCTCGTCCTCAGCAATTGTCCCGGTCCTCATAGGTCTCTCACAGCAACCGTGCTTCATAAGCCGTTTCCTGCCGCGCACGGCAAGAATTCTCAGTCTCTCTTAAGCAGAGGATACCACGTTTCCCCGGTCTGACGCAATCTCTCGATCCTATTGTGATTCAATTCGTCTTCTTGACACCCCTTAGTGGCTGTAGCTATAATGACGCAGGCCGTAGGCGGGAATTGGGTAATAGCTCATAGGGCATGGGTAAATCCAAAACGCTCTAACTCATTTTAGGTACTGTGTCGATAGGCTAGTTTTGGAGTGCGGGAGCGGCTTAGCTCCCGCTTTCTCCTGCGGAGTAATTACAGCCGTAGCTCAAAGCGGCGGCGCGCCGCCGCACTCCAAAATATTACCCAAAGTAAGTTAGAGCGATCCAAAATCCGAAATCATATCAGTTGAGGCAGTATTAAATGACAAAAAGAGAAATCGATCCTACCATCTTCAAAGCTTATGACATACGGGGCACGTACCCGGATCAGATCGACGAAGACGTTTGTTATAGAATAGCCAGGGCGTATGTCTCGGCGACGAAGCGTAAGAGAGTAGTGGTTGGCCACGATATGCGCGAGACCGCTGACGTGCTCGTGGAGGCTACAATTCGAGGCGTAACCGACCAGGGCGCGGACGCAGTTCCTATCGGACTTACAAGCACACCAATGTACTACTATGCGGTCAACCTGCTCGAAGGGGACGCAGGGATGATGGTCACGGCTTCTCATAACCCCGCAGGATACAATGGGTACAAGATGACAGGCCCGGAGGCTGTTCCCAGCATTTCGTATATCTCTAATCTGGAACTTTGTAGAATAGCAAGCGCCGGTGAGTTCCAGGACGCTGCCCGCAAAGGCACAGTTCACCCCAAGGAGGATGTGCTGGACCGCTATATCGAAGCTGTTGTCTTCAACGCGGGTGTGCTCAGCTTCGGCGACCTCAAAATCGCGGTCGACACCGGCAACGGAATGGCCGGGCTTATCCTGCCCGAGCTCTTCGACAGGGTGGGAAACGAGCCGATCAAGCTGTTCTGGGAGATCGATGGTAGGTTCCCGAACCATGAGGCCAATCCGCTGAAGCTGGAGACGCTCGTCCCACTGCAGAAGACCGTGGTGGACCGGAAGGCCGACCTGGGTGTGGCGTACGACGGGGACGGCGACCGAGTGGCGTTCGTCGATGAAAATGGGCAGACCATCTCCGGGGACTTTATCACGGCTTTGATCGCCAAGGAGATGCTGAAAAGGCAGCCGGGCGCGAAGATCTTCTACGATATACGCTCAAGTTGGGTGGTCGGCGAAGAGATCAAAAAGGCCGGAGGGGTGGCTGTGCCCTGCAGAGTGGGGCACGGACTCATCAAACGACAGATGCGGGCCGAAGGGGGCTATTTCGCCGGAGAGCTCTCGTCGCATTACTACTTCAGCGACTTCTACTACACTGACAACGGGGACCTTACGTTCTTGAACATGGTCAAGCTTCTGCTTGCGGAAGGTAAGCCTCTTTCCGAGCTGGTTGCCCCGCTCAGGCGCTACTTCCACACCGGTGAGATAAACTCCGAGGTTCACGACATCCCCGGCAAGCTCTCAGAGTTGAAAGCCGTTTATGAAGGGGGAAGGTTCAGCGAGCTAGATGGGCTTACGGTGGAGTTCAAAGACTGGTGGTTCAACGTGCGGCCCTCTAACACCGAGCCCCTCATGCGGCTCAATCTCGAAGCCAAGACGAAGGAACTGATGGAAGAGAAGAAGAAAGAAGTGCTGGAGCTGATTAGAAAATAGCTGTCAGCCGTCAGCTTTCAGCTATCAGCCTTTTTGACACGCGAAGACGGGTAGTGGCCTAGTATAGCGTGATGGGCGTTATTTGGAGTGCGGGAGCGGCTTAGCTCCCGCTTTCTCCTGCGCTGTAATTACAGCCGTAGCCCAAAGCGGCGGCGCGCCGCCGCACTCCAAAATCAGACTTATCACGACAGACTAGGCCACTATCCGAAGACGCGAAAGGTACGAACAACACGAAAAGGGGGTTAGGTCCAATACGGTTCACTTAAGCAAGATTTCGGTTCATTTAGGTCGAAGCCTGAGCGTGACGGCCAGCTTGCTCGCCTTGATTTTGGACGTTAAGTGAACCGTATTGGGG
>JACPPP010000105.1 GCA_016190935.1 Armatimonadota bacterium
GTATCTATCCGGCGGTCGATCCGCTCGTATCTACTTCCAGAATCCTTGATCCGATGATCGTCGGCCAGGAGCACTACGATGTAACTAGAGGAGTCCAGCAGATACTCCAGCGCTACAGAGAACTGCAGGATATCATCGCCATCCTTGGCATAGATGAGCTTTCGGACGAGGACAAGCTCACGGTCGCCCGCGCAAGGAAGATAGAGACGTTCCTTTCACAGCCGTTCTTCGTGGCTGAGGTGTTCACCAGCAAGCCGGGGCGATATGTTCCGAGGAGCGAGACGATACGAGGCTTCAAAGAGATACTCGACGGCAAGCACGACGAACTGCCGGAGCAGGCGTTCTACATGGTGGGCACGATAGACGAAGCTGTTGAACAGGCCAAGAAGATGCAGGCTGCGTAGCGAGAACCGCAGATTTCCCAGATTATTGGGATTTCGCAGATGGTGGAATCTGATGGTCGGGGTCATCCATGACCCCGACCGGATTTCCTGGGACGTCGTGAACATTCACTAAATAATCAAGTGTGTATGCTACGACATATTGAAACACGAAGGCCGCGAAGGAGCACGAAGTCCACGAAAGGCTGAATAAGTGAGTCAGCCAAGACTTTCGTGTTTTTCGAGCTTCTTCGTGTATTTCGTGTTTCAGCATGCCGCACTACATATACCCGATTATTTAGTCAATCTCCGATGGCCCGGCCCGTCTCGCGCCGGGCCTCATGCTGAGCTTGTCGAAGCATGCCGCACGTCCCCGTGCGGCGGGTGGGTCGTTGGGTGCTGCACCATCTGTGGAATCTCCATAATCTTCATAATCTGCGGTTGAGATGTTAAGGAAGGATAAATGCCCGAGAAAACGTTCACACTTGAGATTGTAACGCCGGATCGCGTGGTCATGTCCGATGACCAGGCAGTGTCGCTTGTTGCCCCCGGAGTGTCGGGCTACCTCGGCGTGCTTGCAAACCACGCGCCGCTGATGACGGAACTGGGCATCGGCGAAATTACAGTCCGGCGCGCGAGCGGTGAGGAGATACATCTGGCTGAGACGCAGGGATTCATGGAGGTCTCCGGAAACAAGGTTACCATCCTTGCCGAATCCGCTGAGAAGGCTGAGGAGATCGATGTCGAGCGCGCGCGGGCTGCCCTGAAACGCGCCGAAGATAGACTAGCTCGCACACATGAAGACGAAGTTGATTTCGCCCGTGCGGAGACGGCTATGAAACGCGCCCTGAACCGTCTTCGAGTAGCGGAACGGGGACATTAAGAAATGCAAAATGCAAAATGCCCCTATTAGGTCCGGATTTATGGAGATTGATTAATTAATCGAGTAAGAGCAGCACGAATGTAGTGGCCGGGACGGAGCCCGGCCCCTACTTGCCCTCCCCTTATTCTTTCAATGTCCAGAAATCTGTGTGCCCCATCCGTTACCCGATGGCAACAACGACCTGCAAGACAGCGTTGACGAAACAAGCAAGCGAGATTGTATTGCTGAAGCGCAATTAGAACTGAAAGGAGACACCAACATAAAGCTGCGGTTGCGATTGTTTGCCACCGGATGTGTCTTGGCCTTGCTTGTCACCACGTCCGTTGTCAACGCCATGGAGACGCAGGATATCGTGGCGCTGGCGAAGCCGTCCCTCGTGTTTATCCACTGCGTCGACACTCACGGCCACGATTCCTACGGGACGGGCTTCGTTGTCACTAGTGACGGTCTAATTGTGACCTGCGCGCACGTGGTACGGTTACCCGCAGATCGCAAGGACCGTCGAAAATCGACCTCAGTTAAGACATGGGCGCGTCTCGGCAACGGCGACACCAAACAAGCCAGCGTTATCTACAGAAACGACGAGAACGACATAGCGATTCTCCGTGTGAACGCCGCCGGTCTTCCCGCCCTTTCCGTAGAACCCGCTCCTGTCGCACAAGGAGAGGAGGTCATCGTTCTCGGATACCCACTTGGTCCTCTTCTCGGCAAGGAGGCGTCCGTCACCCGGGGCATAGTCAGTGCACTACGGGATGGCGGCTCAATAATCCAGCTTGATGCCGCGATGAGCCCTGGAAACTCTGGCGGTCCTGTACTGAACAAGACGGGCAAGGTTGTCGGCATAGCATTTGCCAAACTGCCCGGCTTGGAAGGCATGAACTTCGCGATCTCATCCGCGCTTATCCCATCGGTCGCTCGCCCCCGACCAAGAGCGTCCCCAGCGACAAGCCAAGACGATGGCCCAGTGTCATTGGAAGAGCAGACAGACGTAAGCACAGAGTCTGGCACTGTTCCCAACGATGTGGCAACTACTGTGGTCGGAACCCAGCCTCCGTCTGGAGGTTTGGCGGGTGATCACGATCACGGTGGGATCAGTACCGAGCTCGAAACTCCCGACTTCCCAAGTCCTTCTTCGAAGCCGCCAACAAGTCAGGCTAAGGCAACCGCAGCGGGAGCACCCACCAGGATCAGCGTTCCATCCGAAGGTTGGCTTGGAATATACATGTCCAACCAGAAGATGGGCTACATGCACATGACGGTCGATAAGGACAAGTATGAGGGCCGCGACTGCTACAGGATGCAGAGCTTCGTCAGGACCAAGCTGGTCCTCCTCGGAACCGACGTCCAGCAGGATGTGAAAACGCTCGTCTACACCGATGAGCGATTCGCTCCCACTTATGAAACCTTCGAGATGGCCTCCGGCGGCCGCAAGACTTCAATCGAGGCCAGATTCACCGACAAAGAGGTGAAGTGCAAGGTCAAGACCGACAGCGGCGAGTCGAACAAGGTAGTGCCGATCCCCGAAGGCGCAAGCCTGATCGGGGACTCTATGTACGCTCTCGGCACAGACAAGCTAAAGGTCGGACTCAAGGCCAAGATGCATTACTTCAATCCCCTCACTCTCTCAGTCGATCCCATCGATGTGGAGGTCTTGCGGACGGAGCAGGTTGAGATAAAGGGGGCAAAATATGACACGTTCGTTGTAAAGAACGTGACCCCGATGGGAGATATGACGAGTTGGCAGGCTGCCGATGGTTCCGTTGTTAAGGCCGTTACGATTATGGGCCTCACGATGCAGATAGAGTCCGCTGCGGACGCGGTCTCAGGTGTAGACTCTGATTATGTTCCCCCGGCGGATCTTGCAATTATGACCTCTGTTAAGGCCAACATGGACATTCCGAAGCCGGAGAAGGTCAAGAAACTGGTCCTGAAGCTCACGGGCAAGCTGGAGCGGGATAAGATAATATCAGACCAGCGGCAGAAGGTCAGGTGGCTTAAACCTAAGAACGATCTTGCATCCGCGGAGTTCACGGTAGAATCGGACGGTTTCGATCCGAAGAAGTCTGTAAAGCTGCCCATCGAGAAGCCGGAGCTTGTGGTTTACCTGGAGCCGACACCGTACATAGAGTGCAATGCGCCTGAGATAAAGGAAAAGGCAGCGGAGATAGTGGGTGACGAGAAGTCGGCCTATGCGGTTGTGTCGAAGATCAGGGCATGGGTCTCATCGAACATGAAGCCGCAGGCGGACATCGGGATCGTGCGACCGTCCGTCGATGTGCTGAGGGCGAAGGTCGGCGTATGCCGGGACTACGCGGTGCTGTTTACCGCTCTCGCGCGCGCGGCCGGGGTTCCTACGAAGGTCGCCGCCGGTCTAGTCTATATGAACGGGAACTTCTACTACCACGCCTGGGCGGAAAGCTACGTTGGTCGGTGGGTAGCTTTCGACGCGACACAGGATAAGGATTTTGTCGACGCGACCCACATCAAGCTCACCGAGGGCGATGCGACGAACATGTTCGAGATGGCGCGCGTTTTTGGAAGCCTCAAGGCGGAGATTGTGCATTTCGAGTAGCCGTCAGCTAGACGATCTTGTCCTTTTTTCGATGCCGCTCTGACTCTGCCAGAGTACATACGGCCCAAACCAGCGCGCTCCAGTGCAGCGTGCCAACCCCCGAATCGCGAACAGAGAGTTCGAGGGCAATGTGTTTTGGAGTATTTTTCGAAATCTGCTTCCGTAAGCATCGGCTTTCCTACAAGCTGGGCCACACGCCGAATTTCTGCCAATAATACATCGGCGGTTTTTTGTCAAATCAAAGAGGGCAGGAAAGCAGCCTCTGTTTATGTTTCTTATTCCCCTAACCCGGCGGAGCCGGAACCAAGA
>JACPPP010000106.1 GCA_016190935.1 Armatimonadota bacterium
CCAGGAAGCGGAAGATAAGCGAATCGAGCAACTTAAGCTAAGCTAATAGCCGCCTTGGGCGGCTCATAAATGACGAACAGATAACCGCTTTGAGCGGTTCCTATATCACAAGCCTCCGGCTTTGCCGGAGGTTACTGACTGTTGGTCAGCCAGCGCACGATCTCATCATCCGATGCGGAATTCCTGTTCATTCTAAGAGCCGAGGGAGTTCCTACGGGCTTCATAGGCATCCCTTGCCTTCTACACAAGTTCAGCAACGGCAACTACTTGAGGAAGCGCCGCCCGGAGATAACCGGCGGATTTATTCTGAGAGTGCCTTCCTTATGATCTTTTATGATTGGTGTATCTTGCACACGATTCCACAGGTGCTCTTTTGTCGCAGAAAATGTGCTTTCCTAAGAACGAAAAACTCGTCAGGAACCCCGACTCGAATCTCTTAATGCATCGACACTTCGCAGGTTCCGACTCCGCCCCTGTAGAAGTTAAACTGAACGTTGGGATGCAGCGCGAGTAAGGACATCGGCACGGCACTGTCTGCAATCCTTTTCGCTATCATCAGAGTCGTGAGCCTCTGACCAAAAGGGTTGTCATGGTTGCCCGCATGCCAAATAGAGACTTTCTCAGCACGCCACGTCTGCGCCGGACCCACCGTCACAGCCTGACTCGGAACGAGGTCTACTTTTCCCCCACCGGATGTTCTCGCATTCTGCATGATAGTTAACGGGTGCAGGTCCACCACGCGAGTGCTAAGCTTGAGATACTCTTCGGGAGTCGGCGGCTGATCCCTGTAGACTCCATCACGCTTTACCGGATCATTGAACGCCCAGTGCTTGATATCGCCCTGCCCTCCCTGCATCACCGCACAGCGCACCCCATCCCAGCTCATGATGTAATCGCTTGGGTCCGCCTTGGGAAAGTGCGTGTTTTCCCGGGGCATCGCAAGCTCCGGCATGATCTTGTCGAAACACAGTTCGCGGTCGGCCTTGGCAAACGAAAGCGGATGGTCCTCGGAAACCTCCTTGCCATCGACAACCCACTCGTCCATCCCCCAGAAGTGGGAGTCCTTGAGATTCAAACCGACCGCGTTGACGATCCGGGCTACCAGCGGAAGCTGCTCGGTGGGACCAATGGGACCGCAGATGCCCACGGGATTGTCGGGCGTGGATTGCTTCCATGCCTCTATGTATTCCAGAGCCTCGGCACAGTAAAAGTCATCCGGTGTGTCATAGAAGACCACCTTGAAGCCGTCGCGAGACAGACCGAGCATGTCCTCGGCGCTGAGCTTAGCAGCATCATCCAGTATTTCCTTATCCAAGGTGGTGTAGTCCCACCAATCGGGGGCAAGTTTGCTGTAGGGTCTTATCATCTCGTGTTTCCTTAGGCAGATATTACAGTCTCCCGCAGCGCGTCGCGGAGCGGATCGAAATCTTTGGGACCGAATCCAAGGTGGCTGTGTCTTCTCCAACCCTCGGCGTAAACAAACCTTCCGGACATCCTGCCGACCTCCGCGCTCATCTCGACCATGGTATTCAAGTAACTGTCGAGCCCATGGGTCTGGTCAAGCCACTCTTTCTGGCTGTTATGGCACGCCAGCGCCTCTCGCTTCTCATCCATCACGTCACTGATGTCAATGTAGATCTCGGGGATGATTGGTTGCCTGAGCTGATCGCATAAGCCGTAGGGCATAGCATGATACACGGCGATGTCCTCATATATCGGAGGGATCGGCGGATTGGTCGCAAAGTTGGGCACGTTGCGACAAAACGATGCCGTCACCATCAACCGTGACGCATTCATATGATCCTCCATGTAGTCCTGCGGCGATGGCAAGAGCAAAACCTGAGGCTTCACTTCTCGAACAATCGAACACAGCTTCCGAACAAGGCCTTCATCGTAGAAGATCATCAAGTCATCCACCAGGGGCTCGCGATAGATCGCACCGATGAGGTCAGCCGCATCATGCGCTTCCCGGGTTCTGATCCGCGCGATCTCCTCGCGCGGCAAAGTGGTCGAGCCGCAAGAGCCGTTTGCGATGTTCATATAGTGCAGCTCATAACCAACTTTTCCTAGCAGTATCAGGGTACCGGCCATCATAAACTCGATGTCATCAGGGTGCGCAGCAACCGCCATTGCTTTCCGTGTCACATCATCATCCTTTCCAGATCATCAAGGTCGCGGCAGATTTGAAAGCCAATCTCTTAATTGCCCATGAGCGGATCACTCTTCCGAGACCATATCCAACCTCTATCGCGCATCGACTCCAGAACGTCATTAACCGCCAATACTTGAGCGGCGGTCGTATAGTCAACGCTATTGTCTCGATGATCTCGATTTGAGCAAAGCTCAAATTCGTGCAAACACCCGATTCTGTCAGGATACTTCTCTTGAATACTTTCCAGCCCAGCATTAATAGTTCACCCTTTCTCGCCGCGCGATCCGGCAGCCTCTCATCAATAATAATCTTCGGATTAGCTATCGCTGCCGCGACAGGAAGCAGAGGAACAATGGTGGAAGTCATCGCACTGGGAGGGTAAAGGAACGGGCCGCATGATGTATTCTTGTTCTTGTAACCGCCGGCGAACGCAACTTGCGCGAAGGTCTGTTTTGCGACCGACCATCCAGCCCTTGAGTTTTTCAATTCCTCCGGCAAGTTGAGCGCCCATCGTTCTTCCGTGAAAACCATTTTGGAAGGAGACGAGTACTTGCATTTGGCGCCGTGTTTGTGGCGCAAGCTCCATAAGGATAAGATCGTAAATTGCTACACGCCTACCTCAGCTCGATAACGTTCCCTGTCTTGATGCTCTCGTGAGCGGCCGCAGATAGCAGACTAACAAGCTTGCGTTTGGATCGCTACTTGCTGCGCACACAAAACTTCCCTGGTAGGTTGAACCCTTCTTCCGATATTCCGTCATTACGGCTTCTCATTCGGTAACACAGTTGCCTTACATATTCATATCCCAGTACTGAGTAGGATCCGACTGATGGTTATAACCACCTAGTGGCCCCCGTGGGCCCATAGTGAACCAGTTTGCGTCATAGGGGAAGTCGTCAGGCGGTCCATCCGGCTTGCCAGTGGCAGTTATATACGGTAACTTCCAGAGCTTAACATGGCCATCCACGGCTATAGCGACTATATACGGCTGCCCCTGGACTTTACCCTGTTCCTGCCACGCCCAGTAATTTCCATGGTGCCATGCGGCTATTTCGTGAAACAATACCTGTTTGGTGGGACGGAAACAATTGGATTCATTGAGCATTTTGCCTTGGCTGAGGGGGGAAACATTGTAGGCCGCAAAAGCCAAGCGATACATGTACGACACCATAGTACGGCCCGTAACAGTACCTTGATATTCGATTTGGTTTGTGAACGGATTGAAGGCTTTTCCGAAGGGGTCAGTGGGGCAAAAATAGGCTTTGCTGCAGCCTTTCTTAGGTCCGCCCAGATATTTCTTCGACAATAACGATGCGACACCACGATAATCCAAGCAAAAGAGGCCAAAGTTATTGCCGAACCTTCTTACGTCCGGAAAGAAGCCGTTGTAGTCTTGCAAATAAAGCGTCATCGCCTTACCCACCTGGCCGGCGTTGTTGATGCAGGCAGCCTGCTTGCCCGCAGCTTTTGCCGCACTGAACACCGGAAAGAGTATCGCCGCCAATATAGCAATTATGGCGATAACCACCAGAAGCTCAATTAATGTGAATCCCGATTCCCTCTTCCTACGCTGAACACTACACATAGTTACATCTCCTCTCGTTCACGACATCCTGCGCATGTCGCATACCATAATTGAAGAACAAAGACAGTGCTACCCGCCCGCAAAACGATAGATTGGCTGGGGCCCGCCCCGGCCACTACTCCCGGCGGGCCCCATACCCTGCTTCGAGTTAGTTGGTCAGATCGTCACTCCTTCTAATCATGACACTGCGGATATTGTTTTTAAGGGTGGAACCCTTGCCAGCAATTCCGCTGACCTTCACATAGTCTCCCTGTGCTACGGAGATTGTCCCGGTCACCGATGCAGGTATAGCTACCTGCACGGCATCCGCCAACACATCAACCCCAGGCCGTTCATATGCCAGGAAGTTGTCCAAGAGGCCCACCGTTTGGCCGCCGAAGAATATCCCGATCCGCCCAGCAGTGAGCAGCTTCGTCAGCGGAGTGGACGTGGTGTAAGTATTGGTTCCGTCGGTGGCTGTTAATATACCCACGCTCCCTCTTGCCTCAGCAGTCATATGTACCGGGCCGGGCAACGAGACGCCGCCGAGGGTGCCAAGGGCCGCTCCCCAGTTGCCCGCTACTCTTTCGTGGAAGTATAATCGGGCTCCACCGGGATACCAGTTGGCTAAGATGAAAGTCCCCTCATCCGGTGCCCTGAGCAGCAAACCAACCTGGTCCTGGTTGCCTGCAGGGATATCGATGCTCGCAACCGGGTTTTCCACGGTCAGGCCATCTATGAGCGTTATGGCCCAACTGTCGCCCTTGAGCATACCGCCGGAAATATAGGTTGCCGGTCCATAGTCATGCCATTCGGGCCGCTTGCTTGTGTCGAAGTTGTCCTCAAATACTGACACAAGCTGTCCAGGAATCGGGACCGTCGCGCTTCCCGGCAGAGCCGTGCCGTCGGTTACGTGGAATCTGGTCGAACCGTCCGGGAAGACAGCGGGAGTATCCAACACTGTGCCATAGGTTTTAACCAGCAGGTCCACGTTACTCAGTCCCGCGTTTCCAACTGCACCGATGATGTCTCTGTTGTTGACGCCAACTGGATCAAGCTCGTTATGGCCGCCGACAATCACATCCACCGACTTGAATGTACCATCGGCTCGAACTTTGCCTAGTATGACTACCTCGTCACCTATGGTCAGACTCGTGCTAGGCAACGGAGACACAACTATCGCCGAGGATCGGCTTGGATCCTCTACTATCAGCTTGTTGTAGTCGGTGAACAAGGCCGTCACGGTACCTGCGACTGAACCATACCAGCCAGGGCCTCCCGCCTTTGCCGCGCCAGGTCCGACCGGAGGAGCAGTCACCCCCGAGCCGCCAGCGACCGTGAAGTTGTCGTAGGTGACCGGCACAGAGGTAGCGCCACCAGTGTGGTAGATGCCTACCGCACCCGTTTCAAGCCGGTTTTCCAGCGTGAATACGTCGGTCCAGTAAGTATTCCAGGCATCGGAAACGAACCCTTGGCACTTGTCCCCCACGACTACCCCGTGCATGTGGACAGTAGGAATAGGCGAGCTGAGGTCCAGGTCCTTGTTATCAAGAGCCGGAGTGATTGAAGCGCTGTTCCTGCCTGTCGCCCCAGTCGAGCGTTCGCTCCAACTGACGCTGCCCCCGAAGTAGTTGAGCCGCACGACGTTACTAAGGTCTGCATAGCGAGTCACAATCGCGCTGTTAAAGCCATTGAGGTCCATGTCGAAAACACCGTCTCGGGTGGCAACGCCGTTGGCGAGTACCACCGATGCGCCGAGTGTATCCGTGGCGCCACTTAGATACATCCCACCCGAACCAGTCCATTCGCTGGACCAGTCCGCACCGTAGGCTAGAGTCCATCTCGGGTTGACTTGGCCATCGGGGATGTCATTGAAGTCGTCCTGGAAACTTACGCTCGCAGGAACACGGGTGGTGATAACGAGATCAGGTACCGTCGTGGCAACTCCCTCGTCCACTGTTGTCAGGTCGCTGGAGACGGTGAAACTGTCGTTTGCTGCCGCCGTCACGAGAACCTTACCCTCTGGGGTGGGGATGTCGTAGATACCGCTGGCATCGGTGGTTCCCTTAATAGGCAGGCGGCCGGCGCCACGCACGAATGCATAGCTGGAGCCTACCTTGACTCTTTTTATCTCTGTAACGAAAACCGTCGCATCCGCCACAGGCGCTCCAGTTGAATCCTTAACCGCGCCTACTACGCTGCCGGCCGGCATGTAGCACTCGATCGAGTATATCTTGGCGGTGGGATCGACCGTCTCACTGTTGATCACCAGTTGCAGGTACTTCATCGTGATTGGACTGGGCAGATCGACGATCTCGATCCAGTGAGGGTGGCCGACCTCGCTAGACGTGACGTTCTTGGCCAGTGTCCAATCTGTTCCGTTGGTCGAATACTTCAGGTCGTAGTCGCCGATTGGACCCGCGCTGTCTATGGCGATTCTCGATACCGAGACATTATCGGACCAAGCGAGCTGAACCCACTCGCCGGCGGGGCCGGCGCTCGCCATCCATCCGGTGCCCGAGTTGCCGTCGTTTACAGACGAAGCTGGCCCAAATCCAGCGGCCTCCAGCGTGGAGCTTGCCGTCGCTAGGGCCGCTCTTGCGATGTCCATGCTGACAGGGTCCAAGAGCAGATCCTGAGTCTGCGACCCACCATCGGCCACGAACACTTTAACGACCGGTCCCACAAGATAGCTGCTATGTCGCGCTCTCACGCCGACGAGCATGCTCGATGGGATTCCGGAAAGAGTGTACGTTCCGTCAGATCCCGTCGTTGTAGATAGGCCGACGCTGCCATCGCTAAGGTTGATGCTCTCCACTATCGCATTGGCGACAGCCGCTCCTGTCAGGTTGTCGGACACTTTACCGGAAAGCGTGCCCGTTCCGGCGCCAGCCGTTTCCACCTTGAAGTTGTCGGCGTAGGTGGTAACAAAGTCTTTGTAGATTGCAACCGATCCTGCGTCGGACAATTGCATCCCCGCATAACTCGTGCTGTAGCTATTGACTCCGTCCGTGGCCAATAAGTAGGCCGTGTCACCTATAACCGCCGCAGTCATATGCACAGGTCCGCTAAATACGACATTGCCGAGTTTGCCAAGTTGACTATTCCTGACGCCGTTAATCATCTCGTCGAAGTAAATAGCCGCAAAGCCTGAATAGTAGGCCGCCATGATGTGGGTGCTCGGACTCTGGAACCTCAACAATAAGCCGAATTGGTGGCGAGCTCCGATGGCATTCATGTCCTGCATCGTCACATCCATGCTCACTACCTCATCAGCGATGCTGAGACCGTCAACGCTTGACATATGGACTCCAGTATCATATACGCCCGGCATCTTCAGCATTCCGTTCTCAACTATGGGCACGTTATACCAGTCGTGCCACGCGGGATCCCTCCCGACGTCGAAGTTGTCCTCGAAGAGGACCGCAGCCCCCGCATACGACCCAATCCCAAGGATGATCGCAGCGACAATCAGAAATAACTTGATCCTTTTCATTACTTCTTCCTCCTAATCTAGATTTACTGTACTGTCTGAGGTTCCCCGTCGGCGTGTGGGATCAAGCCCGGGTGGAACCTCTAAATTACACACCATCGCAACCAGACTCCAACGATGGCAGCACGGATCGCGGATAGACACTCCACCTCCTTTCACTTCACTGTGCGCACGTCCGTCAAAAGCTCGGTTTGGTGTGTATATACCTACGCGGCAGTTACCTGCTGCCGCGCTAATCAGCGGCTCCGGAGCGATGCCCGTACCGCGGATTGCCAGTTTTCATTGATCTCTGCACGGGCTCAATGCCCTCTAAGAACGCGGGGTACTATGCCCCTCGCGCCGCTCGCACAATCCTATCTACCAGTCCGCCGGGCTTCACTGGGCCACTGAAATCCTTGCCCTCAATTGCTGCTGGTATAGACCACAGCATCATTACTTGATAATAGTCGTGGCTGTCGAGAGCAACTTCCCCTGTGTCCACATCGCCACGCGTCATCACAGGTATGTCCCAGGTGTAGCCGTGCGTGATTATCATGTTGTTGCAGACCCTGTGCACAATTTCCATTCCAACCTCGGGCTGGCCCTCGTACATATAGTGCATCGCTAGCATAAATGCTTCTGCAATGAAACAAGCATACGTACCGTATCCGCCAACCGCCGCGGGGGACCCATCAGCGTGGGCATAGTTGACGACCCCGGTCTTGCTAATCGTTAAATTGGATTTCTTGATTGTGTCAAGTGTAGTCTTCACTCGATCCTCCCGGAATACCCCCGGCAGACCGTGGAAAAGCGTGACCCACTGCCCATCCAACTGATAGGCAAAAACAAGATCGGATTTCTTCCCCGTCTCAGGCTCCAAGCAATTCAAGTAATAGCTCCCGTTCCAAAGGTTTTCGTCTAGCGCCTGCATTCCAGCTTGGGCCCAATCCTTGCACTGCTTGGCAAACTCCTCGTCTCCTGCCTGCCTAGCTATCCTTTCCGCAATCCTGAGTTGCGCAAGATGAAGTCCGCCCACATGGCTCACCATTCCAAACCATCCTGGCTCCGGCGCCTCGAACCACTCCGTGCCGATGTTTCCGTCCGGCATGGAGATGATGCGCTGACCGATGGAGTAGGAAGGTGTCGTCCGGAGGTTTACGGTGAAGATCATATTCTGCTTAATCGTAGGATGGAATTCCTTAGCGAGATCCTTCTGCTTATCTCCATAGCAAAGGAGATACCGATCCACCATCGATGCAAGAGATATGCCGTTGGTAGTCGTTTGGTAGCCCCGCGAGGGACGCGCGAAATCAATAGGCGGTGTGTCGTCTGTGCATCCGCCGAATATCCAGACTGCCGCTCCCTCCGGGAACTGGTAGCCCTTGTATCCTCTGAGAGTAGATAGAGCTAGCTCAGGGAAGAAGTACACCAGAGGCATATTCCCATAGAAGCTGCATGGGATGCATTCTATCTGCGGGCAAGCCCGCGGGCACTCGATCAAGCCAAAGAGGCCATCTTCCTCCTTGACCCATGCCGGAAGTGGGTCCTTCTTCTGACACCAGAGGCCGTCCTCGGTTATCATATAGAGGTTATTGATAAGTGAGTCCTGCAGCCAGCCCGGCAGCTTCTTGTCTGCGTATATCACTTGCTGCCACGCCAACACTCGATCGAGAAGCTTCTTGTGGTCCCTGGCCAGCATTTGAGCGGTCTTCGAAGCATCAGGATAATACTTGGCATACATATGAGTGAAGGTGTTACCGGTGGTTGCCCAATTATATCCTCCCCCCTTCCACGTCGGAGAATACCAGGTAAGTATAAAGCGCACGACTTTGGACTCACCTTCGCCGAGCGAAAAGTCAACCGCGACTGAAGACCCCGGCCGAGTAGAATCAGTCGTTGGAAGGCTTGTCGCTATCTTGGACCAAGCCGTTCCATCAGCGCCGAGCTCCCCTCCCGTTCGGAGATTCTCCTTGCCGGACACTCCAAGGGCGTAAGTTGCCTTGTCCGTCTTGACCTGAATCCCGTTGAAGTCTCCCTGAATCTTGCCGTGCTCGAACTGGTTCGTCCCGGCCTCTTTCTCTGTCGGGCCGGGGAACGAAAAGGCTATGGTGCCTTTCTGGGTTGAGTCGGTCGTGTTGCGCAACTGTACTTCAAAGACTATGCCTGGAGCCATTGAACCTACTACGTCACCCGGAAGGAAAGGATTCCAGGCGCGCAGGCCGACGCTGACCGGAGCATCAGTCAAAAACTCCAGGTCGGCTACAGGGTAGTGCCCCCAATATTCGATTTGTCTCACTGTCTCAACTCCGTCTAGCTTCAGATCCGTGAAGACCGGATTGACCGCCACGGAGGCTGGGCGGACCTGCCATGATCCCCCCGCCGGCTTTGGGCTCTTATCACACAACACCCAAGTCTTGCCACCTACACTGAGACCAAGAATTGGCAGGTTAATGGGCCCACGTCGTGGAACATGCGTGTTAAAGATGGTGCAATAACCAAGCAATCCATTCGTCTCCAAGTCAATGCATCCCGTATCAATCCCACCCAGGGCCATTCCATTAGTTACTTTGTCACCCATCGGGATATCTTCTCTGAGCCGCCGAACTTTGTATATCACGCCGGTCACGGGTTCTGAGAACCCCTCTGCTCGGAATGTCGACCAGGACCCACCTTGTAAGTCGCCTGGGAATATGCGCTCGACTTCTTGTCCATTAACTCCAGCACCACACGCCACCAAAACTCCAATACAAATTACTAGCGCAGCAAAGTCTTTTGACAAAATCACGTCCCTGTTTCCTTTCCTTTTGCGATTTATTTAGCGTGCCCAGGAAAACGATTGCACCGCTTCACCATTCACGACCAATGAGTTCATCTCCTCAGCTATCTCTTCAATCCATACCAGATTCTTGCTGAGCGAATCCTGAACATGTGCCCTTCCAGCCTGCTCTGCGGCAATAGGTTCCCTTGCCAGAATCGCATCAACTATGGGCTTGTGTACTTCCTTTCGCTCTGGAGCGAGCCTCATATCTCTCACGAAGGACTCTCGGACATTGCGGCTGATTCCGAATGCTCTCATGCTGCATCGCATGATGGACAAATTCTCCGTCATTCGCTCGAGATCCAGGCTGTGCGCACCACGCACCACCGCAGTATGGAAGTCTATGTCCGCCCGGATGTTCGCATCCGCATCTCTTGCATCAATTGATTTCCTGAACATCTCATCGGCAGCTACTATACTTGCCAAGTCCGATGGACCGGCTTCCTCAGCGCACAGACGCGCAGCCAAACCCTCCTGCATTTCACGAATGAGATAGAGATGCCTAATCTCTTTCGCGCTCCATTGCCTCACGCACGCTCCCATGCCTGGAGTGTTAATCACCAATCCATCCCTTTCAAGCATCCGAAGCGCTGATACCACTGGAACTAGACTTGCCTTAAGCTCCTTCGCCAGTGTTCGCAGTACGAGTCGTGTCCCCGGTAGCAAACGTCCATCCACTATCCGCTGTTTGATCTCGTTGTAGACAACTTCTTCTACAGAAGCAATAAGTCTCATTTTCAACTCCTCTGCCACCCGGGATGTCCCATAACGACTTTGACACTACATTCTCCGAGGGTCACGATGATGTTCTGAATGCTAGAACATTGCAGACAATCCTAAAGCGTTAGAACATCACGTGCAATATACCATATTATTTAGCAGATGTCAACCCCTTTTTTCTTATAAGTTCAGAAATACCATACGGCAAAATTCCGGTGACGTAAACGAACGAGGGAAATCCGACAGCGAGATGTAGGATATAAGTCAAGCTCAGCCAGTTTTCCACGGGATCGGGCCCGCTTCGACTGGCTTACCGGCTAAAGCCTGTTCTCTAGCCATCCGAACGCGTGCATAATACTCCTCGACACCCTCCCAGCCCAAATCCTCCATCATGGATCTTACTGTCCTGTTACCCAAGGCTGTGACCAACATAACTCCCTCAGGCTCTGCCCACTCATAATCGAATTCGCCACCGAATCTGTTGACCCCTTCACCCCAGGATTTCCAATTATAGTCATAATGCAGCACCTCGTAGTCCAGGTTTATTGTCTTGGTCACGATGCGAGTATAAAGGTCAGTCTCTGCTATGACTCGGCCCAAGGGGTTGACAATGACGCTTTTGGGATCAAGGCAGGATGAGACCAGATAGCTTCGAGTCTCGTGTGCCCAGCACCTAGTCTGAAGCCCTCCACGAAATGCCGAGCAAAAGAGTATCAGATCAGGTTTCAGATTCCTGTATTCCAGCTTCATCTCGGCATAATTAAGGTCATTGCATATAGCGAATCCAAGCCGTCCGAACTCCGTGTCTGCAACAAGAGCGCCCGGGCCGGGACTTATCCCGTGCCCAAGCTCCCAGATGACCGGGAACGTCTTGTGATAGACCGCTCCAATATCACCCTTTCTGTCCAGCAGCACAATCGAGTTGTACATTCGTCCATCTTCCCGGGTCAGGTGCCCGGCAGCCAAACCAATCTTCAATCTGCGGGCCTCCTCAGACAGTGCAGTGATTACGAATCCGTCCAATGGCTCTGCATGCTCAGGCCAGGACTCCACGTCTGGCAACGCAAAGACCTCCGGCAACACTACAAGATCCGCCCCCGTTGCCGCCGACTGCCGAATCATGTCACACGCCCGCTGTACGTTTCCTTCGAGGTTAGGCGCAGGAAAGTCATCACCGGGTGTTTTACCAAAAGCGCAAATTGAAACCCTCAAATACTTGCTCATTTGCCAGCACCCTGTCTCTCTACTGTGAGCCCACAATGTCTAGCAATACACAACACATTCCAAGCCCAACAGCCTGCAAAACTCGACAAGATCGTTCTTGACGTCCGCAGCCACAATATGGATATGATTGGAACCGTAGTCAGCCAGGAAGCGATCGGCGTCGAGGTTCACGCGCACAAAAGCATAGGGGAAAGGTGGAATGATGCCGTCCAGCGGTCCTGGCCTTTCGACCAGATCACCCTCGGCAAGGGCCATCCAGTATTTTCCCGTTTTCGTCATTAACCTAGCCACCGTTGCCTTCGAGTCGCCGCAGACGAACTGCGTTGTTCCCCCTCCCGCCTTCCCAAAGACGTGCGGCATGAGGGTTACTGCCTTCAGATTATCCTCAGGCTCAAACGAATACCGTGCGAAATATGTCGGCATGCTGCCGCAGTTTGCAAGAACCATCAGCCGCTTCTCTCTGTCTATCCCCCTCACATCCACTAAAGACGTGGGCTTCCCGCCGGACAGGAGTTTCAGAATCTGCATAGTCAAAGCACCGTTCACGTCTGTCTCACAAGCGCATACGATCGGCTCCTTCGCGCCGTCAGCATCGTAGGGATCGTTCATCAAAGCAGCGGTTAGACATTGTACGACATAGTGGTCGCTCAGTTCTGGCTGACACTTCAGGCCAATGAAGTCCAGCCTGCGCTCCTGGACAATCTCCTTCACGGCCAAGTAAGACCTAATCTGCCGGTTGAGCTTCTCCTCCGTCAAGACGTTGCCGTCGTAAAGAAGCCCTCGAAGATTACGGCGCAGCCAATCGAGGTACTTGTGCATTTGCTTGGCTGGTATGGTCTCCGCGATTCTGATTACCTCACTCTGGTCAATGTGCTCGATATCTACCGCAAAGCGACTCTGCACCTCGGAGGGATCCGCGGTTGCCGTATACATGCCGAAGCACCGCCCGCCGATATGCCCATACGTGGAACCCTTGAGCTTGGAGATGGAGAAGGCAGCTCTCGCTGCCCTGAGTATCTTGTCTTTGACCGACGGATCGCCGGGATCGCCGATAGCCCTGGTGTAGCCTATTCCTAGTTGGTCAAAGCTGCCGCAGGCCGCCAGCAGGGCCACCAGACTGGAGCTATCGTACCGCTCGTTGCCCAGCACGAGCAGGGGAACTGCGACCTGTTGGGCCGCCGTTACAACAAGCTCAGGGCCTGCCCAGCTTGGCACGTGGAAGAGCACCAGGTCCACGCCTTCTGCCACCATTCTTCTGGCGGCCGCTACAGCCTCTTGCTTGCACGTGACTGGCTCGCACGTCACCAGATCGACGGCATCCTCCAGCGCTCTCACCAGTTTACCCGTCTCGTCTTCGACGATGTGGCTTCTCTTCTCGCGCATTTCTGTCCTGCTGTCCAGGAAGGTTATTATACCTACGGATGGTTTTAGCATAAACTCAACAGCTCTCCGTCTGATGTAGAAGCCCTAGTCTGGTGACAACGGTGCTTGGGCAGTAGTGCCTGACTTTGCTTGCCTGGTGACTTCGATTCCCGCCAGCTTCTCGATGACGCTGCATATAGCCGAATGATCGCAGTCCGCCTTCTGATCCACGATGAGAGCAGTGAGCATTTGCTGGATCAAGCCGGTCACCGGCAGAGAAACGTTCAGCTCCTTGGCCGTGACAAGCGCATTGTTCAGGTCTTTTTGATGCAACCTGATCTTGAATCCTGGTTTGAAGTCCCGATCCAGTATTTTCGGCGTTTTTGCATCGAGCACCGAACTTCCCGCCAAGCCCGATCGAATGGCCTGGTAGAGCAGTTCAGGGTCAAGCCCTGCCTTCGCCGCCAGAACCAGCGCTTCCGAGACGGCCTCTATGTTGATGGCAACGATGATCTGATTCGCCAACTTCGCGAAGTTTCCCGCCCCGATGTTGCCTACTCGGACAACGCTCTTGCCCATAGCCCTTAAAATTGGCTCACACTGTCGGAAGAGGTCTTCGGGACCACCGACCATAATCGCCAGCGTGCTCTCGATAGCGCCCTTCTCCCCTCCACTGACCGGGGCATCGAGCATCCTTATCCCTCCTTTTGCTAGCTCTGCGGAGACCCGCTGCGACACCAGAGGTGCGATAGAGATCATGTCAATGAGCACGACACCCTGCCGGGCAACCTCAGCGATGCCATCCCGGCCCAATACCACTGACTCCACATCCGCTGAATCAGGCAGCATAGTGATTATTACATCAGCGTCTTTCACGGCTTCCCGGAAAGAGGGTGCTGTTTTCGCTCCTGCGGCCTCCAGTTCCTCGGCAAGCCCCGGTCGGATGTCGTAAACCACGAGCGGATAGCCTGCCTTGAGTAAGTTACTGGCCATAGGCTTCCCCATAATGCCTGTTCCGATGAAGGCGATTATTTCCACTTAGCTCCTCCTTGCCATAATGACCTGCCTAACGACCGTTGCGATATGATCCGCACTAAGCCCGTATTTATCGAGTAGCTCCTGCGGCTTTCCAGACTCGGTGAACACGTCCTGAACGCCAATCCGTTGTACCGGTACCGGACACTTTTCTGATAGAACCTCCGCGATTGCGCCGCCTAGTCCACCGAGTGTACTATGCTCCTCCGCAGTGACAATGCAGCCGGTTCTCTGCGCCAACTCCAGGACAAGATCCACATCAAGGGGTTTTATCGTGTGCATGTTGACGACCGTTGTTTCGATACCGCTTTCCGCAAGCATTTCTGCGGCCTCCATAGCTGTGGCGACCATCAACCCAGCAGCGATAATGACCGCATCGTCGCCGCGCCGGAAGATCGTGCCACGACCGATAGAAAACGGAGTATCCTTGTCGGTAATAGTCAGCCGTGGAGCGCGGGCTAGTCTGATGTAAACGGGACCGGGCCAGTCAACGGACGCTCTTACGGCCTTCTCGGTCTCTGGGGCATCGCAGGGGACAATAACGGTCATGTTAGGTATTGTCCGCATGACGGCTACGTCTTCCAACGCCTGATGGGAGGCCCCGTCCCCTCCAACCGTTATGCCGCCATGGGTTGCTACGACCTTGACGTTCAGCCGAGGGTATGCGATCGTGTTCCTTATCTGGTCCAGGCCGCGCGTGCATGCGAACATCGCGAATGTGCTGGCAAAAGGCATCATGTCCATGAGCGCAAGGCCGGCCGCCGTGCCAAACAAATTCTGTTCAGCACAACCGACGTTGAAGAACCTCTCCGGAAACCTTTCCGCAAACGTCGAGGTTTTCGTGCCCTTCGATACATCTGCGTCCAGAACAACTATCTCCTGCCTCGCTTCACCAAGTTCAGCCAGAGCACGACCGTACGCATCTTGTGTGAATAGCAGTTCGCTCACGACAACTCCTTCATTGCCAGTTCAAACTCGTCCTCGCCTATGGCTTTGGCATGCCATTGGACACTGTGCTCCATGAACGAGACGCCCTTGCCCTTGATCGTGTTAGCGATGATGATCGATGGTCCCCCGACCAACTGATCCGTCCTCTCCAGCCCATCAAGAATCGCGCCCATATCATGGCCGTTAATTTCTATCACGTTCCAGCCAAAAGCCGTCCACTTGTCGGCCAGCGGCTCCAGCGTCATTATCTGGTCAACCGGGCCATCAACCTGAAGCTTGTTGTAGTCAATGATTGCGGTCACTTTGTCAAGCTTGTAGTGGTTCGCCAGCATGGCCGCTTCCCATATCTGGCCCTCATCCAGTTCGCCATCGCCGATCAGCACATAAACTCGAATAGCTTTGCCTGTCAGCGCCGCGCCCAGGGCGATCCCGTTAGCTATCGAGAGTCCCTGACCCAGGGATCCCGTCGAGGCCTCGACGCCGGGGGTCTTGTTCATGTTAGGGTGCCCCTGCAGAATACCTCCTATCTGCCGAAGGCGCATAAGCTCCTCTTTGGGAAAATAGCCGCTTTCCGCCAAGACGGCATACAGGGCGGGTGCAGCATGGCCCTTCGAGAGGATAAATCTATCACGGTCAGGCCACTTCGGGATCGCAGGATCATGCTTCATGTGGTGGAAATAGAGAGCCGTGAGGATGTCCACCGCCGAGAGCGATCCGCCGACGTGGCCGGAGCCAGCCTCGTAGATCATTTGGACGACGAGCCTGCGTATGTTTCGCGCCATACTTTCAAGAGACCCTTTGGGTTTGCTAAGTACTTCTTCTCTCATTCCAGTCGGATCACAAGACACTCGGCCACATGAACCTCTGGGATAGCAACTACACCAGTATCTTGTTCTTGCTTCCAGTGGATTTCCTGTCCAGTGGCTGTCTGTATCTCCTTGATTCGCTTCTTTCCAAGTTTGACCTTCAGCTCGATGTTCGAGACTGGCACGATGTATCTTATTGTTCCAAGTGCAGAAACCACCGATTGGTTAGTCAGGACGAGAACCAGAGAGCCAGTATTTAGATTGGTATTATATGTGATATGAAGAGTCGGAGGGCAGTGTCCACATTCGACGGGCAACGGTCCTCCCGCCCAAGTGACAGCCTTATACAGCAGGTCATCTACTTCCCGGCTTCTCACCCGGCTTTCGATAGGTTCCAATTGCGCTGCAATATACACCACCTTCCCCGGTTTTTCGCTGGTGACCACGAGCGGCCCACGGACATCGCCGGGGAAGAGGCCTCGTCGATTGAACGGCTGCATACTGACTCTGCTTTGATCCATCGCTAGTATATGTGCGGCGACTGAACTACCAGGCAGGTCATCCACATCTACGAATGCGCCGGTGAATGAGAGGAGCATTCCATTCAGTTCGCCCATTATTGGATGATTTACAGCTCTGACATAGTGGAAGTATCTGCTCTCCGCATTCGGCCAGACGTCTACACTCGGAATTGCCAGGCGTGGATCAAGACTCGGAGTCGGAACATCCAGATCTCTAGCGATCAGTTTCATCGGGGTAGCGCCGATAAGATCGGCTATGTCGGAGGCTGTTCTTGGGCGACCATCCTCATCCAGTTCGCCCGTTCGATGGGTGGCAACGACGCCTCCCCCGGCAGCGGCAAACTCCTTTACCCGTTGCAGGTTCTTGTCAGATATACAGAGCACATTTGGGAGTATCAAGACCTTGTAGTCGAAAAGAGTATCGTCATCCAGATCGGTTTCCGTGATAAATTCCACGGGTACCTGTCGTGATTTCAGAATGTCGTAGTACCCGTCGAAAGACGCGCGATGCTCGCGGGAGACAATGGCCTTGCCATTTTTGAAATGCTGCAGAGCACCGGGCTCCACATCATTACCGACATCGGGGCTCCCGATCAGCAAGCCCTCGGAACTCTTGGAGTGCAGCAGAGCGGCGTATTTGACAGGCTGAGTGTCCCTCATGGCTTCGGACGTCCATCGAATCTGCCTGCCAGCTTCCTCCAGGTCTTCGCTACGGTTCTGGTTGTCATCGCAGATATTCAGTTCCATGAGGCAGGGCGAGCATCCAGTAGCCGCTCCTTCCATAAGGATCAAGTGGAAGTGCTCGACCGGCCGCTCCTTGGCATGATGAGTATAGCCATACAGACACTGAGATATTATGGGCTTTTTGCTGTATGCTGCGGCAAGCCTATTCGAAATCACTATGTCGTTTATGTTTCTCTGATAGTGCAGGTGCCTCTCCGAGCATATAGCGTCTACATATGGAGCTACCGCTTGCGCGGTTGCGTCGTATACTACACTTTGGATGTACAGGACCGACTCCCGTGTTTCTTTCACCGCCTTTTGTATCCGCCAGCAGAAGTGGCGAAGGTTGTCCAGCCAGAATGTCCTCAGTAGCCCGGTTTCTTTAGCAGTCTTCCCCCAAACATCCTCTGGGACGTATCGGGTGCTCGTCCATTCAGGCATCTCGCGACCGAATCGGCGACGAAAATTCTCCTTGCAATAGCTGCAGGCACACGAACAATAGGATTGGTCTATGAAAACACCATCGATGGCATAGTTCTTTGTAACCTCGCGGACCTGGGCCTCTATCACATCGGCATAAGGAGTGCTGTGGCAGATAAAACCTGTCTGCACACCTTTGCTGTTTACGGCAACCCAATCGGGATGTTCGTGTACGTGCAGCGCACCTCCCATATTAGTGGAGAGCCAGTATGGAATGATTCTCAGGCCCCTTCTGTGCCCTTCATTGCATAGCTCTTCCAGCACATCCAGTTCCATGCCAGCTACGGATGGGGTAAAGTTGCTCTGATAGGCCACGTATCCACCCAGATGTATGCCGAAAATGACGGCGTTCGCGTGGATCAACTCTGCCTTATCCAGAATCCCATGGGTCCAAGCTCGCGTCATGGGCTTCCCGTGTCTTGCCCACGTGAAGTGTATCATGCTCTGTTCGATCCAACTGTCCTCGTTGACTTGTTCTGCGGTCACTTCATTTCTCCACGTTGTCAAAGTCTTATTCGGCGACATGCATATCGTCGCCTTCGAGATTAATGTCCGACAGTCGTTTCAGCATCGTCTTTATGTCAGAAACCCCTTTTATTGTCACGTAGATGGTGATGGTCGAATACCAGACCATCACCGCTGCAGTCGCTAACCACCAGAACCAGTGCATTATACTTTTGCCTCCTGTCTGACTTCCACAGTCTCCGCTGGCTTCTCGCTTGCTGGCTTCAGCAGTGACCCGGTGATCATTGCCAGCGCGGCGATAACGTAGCTCGATATCCCCAGGCAGTATGGCAGCTTCTTAGTAGTCACATGAAACAAGTCTGCAAGCTGCACATACACCTGGGGGTTCCTCTCTAGTGTCAGATTCAGCACTGGAATTGTCGCCCCAAAGGCTATAGCACCAATTGCTCCCCAGTTGTTCGCCTTCTTCCAGTAACAGCACGCGATCAGAAGAACCGACATACTCGACAAATAAATCGAACCTGTAACTCCGAGATAGGTCCACAGGTCAGTTTTGGGCTGATAAATCAGGCCGAAGAATAGCAGGAAGACGCCAATGCAGGCAATGATCATTCTGTTCCAACGCAGTCCTCGCTTCTCCGACCACTGCCCCTTTCGAAACGGCGCCATTATGTCGTTGTAGATGACGCTACCCCACGTAAGCATGTATGACGAATCTGTTGACATATCCGCCGCAAGCATTGCAGCAACGATTATGCCCATCAGACCGGTTGGAACTATCGTAGATAGAAACATCGGCATTGCGTCTAAGGTATGCTTGCTGACAGCCGCAGCAGGGACCGTTGCCAGCGCCGCGATACCCCAGATGCCTGGGATCAGGAATCGGCAGACTAAGAAAAAGCTGGTGCCCGTATAGACTTTTCTGCCGGTCCTCGTGTCCTTCGCGGCTAACACCCTCACCACTACCGTCTGCCAGGTCAGAACAGTTGCGACAGCTAGGATCGCGTTGAAAAGGACGTACTGCCACCCCATCGTCTCGTTCACGAACGGATTGAATCCCCCAGCATGATAGTGGGTTTCCACTGCACCGACAAGAGCAGTCCATCCAACCTTCCAAAGAATCAGAGCCGTGATAACCAGGAGTCCACCGCTCATTACTACGAACTGCAGGAAGTCCGTCACCAGCACGGAGAGCATTCCACCCATTATGGTATAGATGGACACGCCAATAATAAGCGTGGCCATTGTAATCACTAGGTACTTTGGTTCGAATCCTATCGTATGGACCAGGAACTCACCACCTACCCGCAGGAACACCCCCATGTTAAGCAGGCCGCCAAGCACGATCACAACGCCACTCATCCATCTAACGTTGGAGCCGTAGCGCTTCTGAAACAGTTCGGGTATTGTAATGGAGCCTGAATCTCGTAGCGGTTTGATGCAGAATCCGGTCAGACCTACCAGGAGCATAGCCAGAGCAGCCAGAAAGCCAGGAGTGGCTCCGGCGAACCCTTTGTCATAGCCGTTCTGCGCGGTATACATACAGGTGACGATACCGAATTCGGTCGCAGCCAGAGAAGCAATTCCCAGATAGACGTTCATCTCCCGGCCCGCAACTAGAAAATGCTCCACCTTCCCGACATATTTGCGCACCTTTATGCCAGCAATCATTGTTGCGAGCAAGTACAACCCCACAATGATCCCATCGATCCAGGTAAAATGACTCATTCCTCTGACTCCACTTCGCAGTTTCCAGTTTGCTTATCAAGACTCGATGCTTATGAGTCCATAGACGTCGATGCGGGGGACGGTGAACTTCACCCTGCCACTGTCCTGCCTGAATGTAAGCAGCTTCCTCTTTGGCGACTCAGGCCGGATCAGTGCAACCCGCTTTACCTTACAGTTAGCCGGCGACTCGACATCTACCTTCACATCAGCTACCGGTGAACCAGGGCTGTAATTGACCAGATGCACAAACCTTCTCTTTCTTTCCTTCTGATCTGTCAGCTCAGTGAGAACATATCTGGGAGCATCCATCAAGACAAAGAAAGGTCCTCCGCATGCGGTCCTCATAGCCGTCAGTGCCTCCTCCCGGCTAACATCGGCCTTGACTCTTACTATGCGCGGACCTTTAAGCATATTGAACGGGCTCTCGGAGCGTCTATGCAGCTTCTCATCATGCATCCCTGTCTCATCAGTCAGAATCAGCCCTCCGCCCTTGTGAACATACTTCAGTATCTGCAATACCTGACTCTCACTAAGGGCATTAGCTCCCACGAGACATAAAGCACGGAATTTGTTAAGGTCTGAGAGGTTATGGTCGAAGACCAGAGTCCAAGGTACCCTGCCTTCTATGCAATGCCGCTCGAATCTGTTCGTGTTCTGCCACCAGTAGTCGGGCCCAAATCTCTGGCTCGGGAAGCTCCTCAACACTCCTACATCCCATACCCTCTCTATATCCCGGTAGTATGGTCGCTGCTCGTGGAAGAACTTGACGTAGGGGAGTATATCAGGATTTACCTGCCTCGGCACTGGTTCTCCGCTCGGCACAGTAATCTTGCCATACTCAAATTGACAGATGCAGCCCAGGCAATCTGTGTTGTAGGCAAGGGACTCGGCCGCTTGCAGAGGGTCGCGGATATAGACAAAGACAATGTTGTCCATCGTCTGGCCTGTCTTGTAGATAATCTGCCTCGTCGTAAGCTGCCCGTCCTTATATGACGGCTCTATCCCTTCGTCCCAGAAGGCTTCTCCATAACGGTAAATTCGACCGTGGTCCGTGGGAACGCTAATCCTGTCTCCAAACTCGCAGGTGTTGCACTCTACCAGAACGCTCGGACGGACTGAGCGCGCATAGCTGGAAACATGGTAGAACGACTCGGCAAGCGATTGGCAGCAGAAGTCGAGCCACGCGCGGTTGAGCGTCGAATCCGGAGTCGGTTCGAGTTTTCTCGGAGGCATAAGGGAGTCGAAGGAGGAGACTCCGACCTCTGCGGGATCCAAGTGCCTCTTCATGTACTCGCGGAACCGTTCGATCGAAAGGCGATCGTATGCGGCCCCGTAGCTATAATTGTCAAAGTGCAACAAGTCCGTCTTGATATCGTTAATGGCGAAATCAATTAGCTTATGGAGATAGGCTTGCACTTCGGGATTGTTGCGGTTGAAGAAATGGCGGAAATACATGGTCCCAAAAAGGATTGGCTGTCCGTTTGCGTCCAAGAGTTCCCAGTCCTTCGATTGTGGTATCTCCTGCCTCAGCTTCTCCCATCCGAGGGTCCCGCTTGATAGATAAACACCGACGTTCATCCCATTCTTGTGGCAGAGTGCGGACAGTTTTGCCGCATCCTCCATGCCCTGACGCTCTGCTTCAAAGCCGAATGCCTTGTAGCAGTGGGTCATCACGAAGTTCACCCCGAGCTTTTTCAGTTGGTCCAGCATCTGTTGAGAGTTTTCCATCTCATAAAGTCTGCGCTGCTCAGGAGTGACGGAATGATCCTTGTTGTCATAGTTGTCACGTCTGACTCGGTAGACCAGAGACTCCCAACTCCCGGCCATTACTATGCCCTGTTCGCGCACCCAGGCGGGGCGCTTGGCTGCCGGCACTGTCAGCGGTTTCGGTAGGCTGTCGCTTGGCAAGGCCAGAACTGGCGAATACGTGAAGAAAAGAATCGTTGCAAAGAATAGTCGTGATGTCACTGTTGTCTCCTTTCTTGTGGATGCGAACGCAAGTCCATTTTAGTCGTATCTGCCACCAGGACGTCCGCACGGGTGGTTTATTCTGGCGTCGTTAGCCATCCGACAATTTCGGAGTCGGGCGCCATGTTTCTCTCGATTCTGAGAAGGCCAGCCTGGTCTATGGCAGTATAAACGTCTTTTGCCCATGATGTATCGAACTTGGCCTGGGTATTGTGAATGAACAGCTTCGTTGGGGCCGACACGGCTATGGCAGTCCGCAAGTCTCCGGCCCGACGAAGGCAAGGCACGTAAAGGTCCTTTATGAAAGCCTCGTCACTTGAAGTATCGAAACCGGCAACATCGGAGACCGTTCGCGATATATGGGGATCAAACGGTCTTGTCAGTAGGCACCATAGACCCGCTTTCCCGCTGCCCACGAGGCTTACGCTTCGCGCACCGTCTATGTGTTCAAGGTAGTTCAGCGCGGCAAGTATATCGTAAACGCGTTCGGCCGTATCGCTTCGGTTATAGGTGTCAAACCAACTATAGGGAGCCATCTCCTCTTTGGATGTTTGGAGATTCGTTCTCGCCAAGCCTTGCGGTGCGATGTGCTCCCCTGTTCCGAAGCAGTCGATCAGCAGAACACGCCGGCCGCTTTTCACAAGGGCGTCAACTATAGGCGAGGGAAAGTCCTCCACGGAGTCAAGGCATCCCTGCTTTCCCTTCTCGTTTACCATAAGGACAGCCTCTTCCTGCCCATTATCAGCCGGGCTGACCAGCAGGGCCGGAATCTCGGCTCCTCTCGCCCTGTCTCGTAGAACCAATTTGCTGATGATGTAGCCGTTGCGAACCTCTTGGCCTCGGGCTTCCGCCTCCGTATCTGGAGAAACTGTAATCGACAATGCGTTCCGCAACACAGGAGAGTATATCTGTCGAAATCGATCGAGAGTTTGTCCATCCCTTGGTCTATTTGCCTCTAATTGAGACTTCGCCGCCGCGACTAATTGGCGCGCCAACGCGTCTTTGTCCAGTGCACCCTTCGGAGCTTGCTTATTGGGAAAGACCCTGAGATCGTCGATTTTCTCGACTAAAAACTTCTGCTCACGCACCGGTTGTGATAGAGGTTTCTTCGGCAGCCATCGGCCTAACCAGGAATAGACAACCTCCCGACTCTCCTTATTGTAGTTATGTTCAGCATCAACCAGATGGCATGATACCTTGTCCTCGGCATCAAAGAGTTTGTATATGTGCCGAATGGCCGGGTACTCGATCTTAGGCACTTCCTTGGTCCAGTCACCGGTGGCAGATACCAGAAGGGTGGGCCTCGGCGCCATCAACGCCCCGATTTCCACGTTGTTGGTATCGATCCTGAGGTTTGGCAGATTTTCGCACAGACACCCGCCCTGCATCCGTGCAGAAAGCATGCTCACTGGAGCTGAGACCAGAATACGATCATCCACCGCGGTGAGCAGATAGGTCTGCGTACCGCCCCCCGAATGGCCCGTGCACGCGATCCTGTCCTTGTCTACGTACGGCAACGACTGAAGAAAATCCAGGCTGCGGATGCTATCCCAGAGTTGCAAGCCTCCCACGCTCACTCCCCACAGCAATTGATCCCTCCGAAAGCCAATTACATCGTTAGACAAATCAACTGTTCCGCCGTGAGTCATTTCCTCGGCATTGCCGTAGAACCAGTTCGGGTATGTGCTGTGGATAATTTGCCAACCGTCACCAAAACCGATCATATCGTAGGAGAAGGCAACGTAACCCTGTTTCGCTAGGTTAATGCAGAGGCCGGGCGTGGAGACCAGATCGTCGTTGGCAAACCGGCCACCGTGCCCATGAGGACACAGCACCCCCGGAAATGGGCCGTACGCCGAGTCCTGAGTTTGCCGGGGACGATAGAGATTACCCGTGACGAACAATCCGGGATAGCTTTGGAAATAGACTTTTTCGATCGTGTAATCATCACGGTCGATCTTTCCGAAGACTTTGGCCTCCAGAGGAGTCTTCTCCGGCATCGGCACGAGTCCGGCTGCGCAAAGAACTTCCTGCCTCACCTCAGTCGCCCGAGACTTCCAATCCTTCAGTCGGTTGTATTTGGCCGAAAGATATGTGACATCGAAAAGCGTATTCATGTCGCGTGCCACCTGGTAACGCCTGTCGCACACCGTGCCAACCTGGAGGCCGCTCGCCGACAAGCACTGAATGCCGACTATCAAACCCAGCACCGTAACAACGAAATTTCTCATTATTCCTAACCGCTCACACCCTTCTTTGTTGTCAGCCAAACCGGCTGATAAATCCCGCCAAAGTAATCCTCACTGTCCACCCGCACGACTACAGTATTTACTCCGTTGGGTCTGACAAGGCCGTCAATCGGAATCGTGAATGGCTGACCCCGTTCTAGCACTCCCCGTGTCTGGCTGCCGGCAAGCTTTCCATTGACATAGACCCAGGCATTTAGTCTCACCCCAGCGAAATACAACAGCAGCGGAGTCTTGTCTCGTGCCTCAGCCGGAACAGTGAAACTCGTCCTATACCAGGCATTACC
>JACPPP010000107.1 GCA_016190935.1 Armatimonadota bacterium
CCTTCTTTGCAGAGCACGGGTTGTTTTCCTTGGACCTAGCCCGTGCGAAGTATCGTCAATCCTTGATGAGGTAATACCACCAACCGGAGAGCCGTGTGCGGGAGAACCGCACGCACGGTTCGGAGGGAGGGGAGACCGGGTAACCGGCCTTCCCTACCCCTATCGTCAGCTTCTGGAGAGTATTCTCCGCATCAGCTATTACCTCGCCAGAGGCTTTGAGACCCGCTTGTGCCCGGTTGACTCTGGCAGCTTGCCCACGGTCGACAAGCACCGAACCAACGGCAACAAGAACCGCGCATGCTATGAATGCTATCATTGCGGCAGGATTGGAAGCCACAAACACTGCTGCCACAGCGAGACCTGCACCGCCCAAGAGTCCTATCGTCTTGACGGAGACTCTCCGTTCCTGCTCCAAGTCAGCATGGTGCATATCCCTTTGCCGTTCTCCCTCGGTCTTTCGCTGAATTGCAGCTTCCCTTCGGACTTCATTCTGCTCCGTTCTAGCGGTAGCCATCCTCGCATTCCTCAGAGCTTCCTCGCGCTGAGCTATCGGCGGAAGGTCATCTCCAGGAACCGGTGTCGCCTCTAGCTGTTTGGCAAGCAGCTCGTGCTCCGTCCTTCGGTCACCATGCGCACGCACCGCATCGTCGCTGCGGGAGGTTGCCTGGTTTGCAGCATGATCAGAAGAACGCAACCTGTCCGACCATTGCCTGACCTCATCTCTAACAGCCAGGGATGTATCGTATACGAGTATCTGCTCCTCTGTCCATCCCTCCCCGATCTGTCTTAGAGCGTCATCAAGTGACCGACGTGCACTTTCCACCTCCAGCTTGCGTGCAGACACATCCGTGATGGCGCTCTGGAAATGCGCTTGTTCCTGCTCCAGTCCGCGAATCGCCTGCTTTGCTTCGATCAATTGCGTCTCCGCCACGAAGTCCTGGAGACGCTTTCGATCCGATTCAAGATCGTTTCTTGCTCTATCGAGTTTGCCGGTGATCTCCTCGGTTCGCTCCTTGCATTGCTCCAGTCGCTGAACCCCGTCCTCTGGGAAAGACTCAACCATCGGCATGTCTGCCAGTTCCTTGCGAACACGTTCTAGCTCGGTCCAATTGTCCCAGGCCCTGTCCAGAATATCGAGAAAACGACTGGTCCTTTGGAGTTCTTCTATCTCTTGCTCGGCTGTGCTGATTTCCTCACGCACGCGTTTGAGTTCGGACTGCAACTCCCCGTATCTACTGTTCTCAGATGACAGGCTCCTTATCCGCTTTCGGACTTCCTCCAATGCCCTCAGCCTCGAGTTGATCGGCTGCAGTTGTCCCCTGGGCTTCCACAATCCTTCCATCTGCTCAGATAGTCGGCGTTCCACGTCAAGCGCGGACACTTGCCCGGCCCCGGCCCCGTAGCTGTATATGCGAGACCTGGCTGCGTCGCCATCAAGTGAAGCAACACTCTGCAGTTCATCCAAGCTGAATGCGAAAACGTTTCGGTAAAGATCCTTAGTGACCCCGGGGAAAAGCTGAGGTAGTATCTCTTCGCCTGCAACGTCGCGATTCGGCATTGTCACGCTTACCCGACCGTTTGCTGTTCCTGGACGGCGCTCGACTCGGTAAACGCTGCCTGTGGAAAGCTCAAGGGTGACAACCCCACCGTGCTCACCGCCCGACAGGGGCTTGTACTGGTTGGCCTTGCTGTGACCGGTTTCAAAACCGAACAAAATCGCCCGAAAGAATGCCAACAGGGTACTCTTGCCAGCCTCATTGTCGCCTGAAAACAAGTTGACTCCTGGAGACAGGCCGGATACTCTCTTGTCTGCGAAGATGCCAAATCCATTGATGAAGAACTCACTGATCTTCACTGTTCTCCACCTCCGTCGCCTATAAGCTCATCAAGCCCATGAAGCTCTGCCTCTTCTAACCAGGCTAAGATCTGCACTTCTGAGGGAGGCGGCAGGTACTTGCTCGCATCTGATTGCGCCAAGACCGGCATTAACACTTCTTCCAGTTTTGCAAGCTCTTCTCTGCTGCCTCTTACCGACTGTACCAATCTTACGAAATCGCCGGTGAAGTCCTCGGATCTCCTTCGCTCCTCAATGTCAATGATCGGTCTTGTCATATTCCGAATCGACTCCACCCACACCATCTCATCGCTGCTCGCGAACTCTGTCTCTCGGAGACTGTCAACTAGATCTGTAATGAAATCAGACTGAGAAAGCATGCGGTGCAAAGGAGTACGCCCAGTAAGGTTCCACCTCACCAGCGCGGGGCGCGAAGCTCGGCTTCTAACTTCGTTCAGCTTTTGGCCAAGCGCGTCAAGTATATCCTGCTCCCGGGACACACCTTCCACAGAGACGTCCTCCCAAAACCAGCGGACTGAATCAGTTTCGACAAACTCCAGGTGTGCCTCGTTGTTATCGTCCACTTGAACCAAATAGCAACCTCTCGGACCGGTTTCTTTGGGATTCAGACCCTGCGGGTTGCCGGGATAAACCACAGTCGGGATCGACTGCTGTAGGACACTTCGCGAGTGGACATGCCCGAGTGCCCAGTAATCATAGTCTCTGCTGAGATCGGACAGGTCGCAAGCGGCATAGGGCTCGTGTAGACCACCTGAAAGACCACAAGAACAATGCAAAAGACCTATGGAGAAAAGCGATCCATCGCGCTTCGGAAACTGCGCAGCTAGATTGTTGCGGACATCCTTCTTCGGATAGCTGACCCCTGATATCATTGCAACCGGTATATCGCCGCAGCACGCCTCGTGGGTCTCCACACTCTTTGAATGGTAGATATGGACCTTTGCTGGCCAATCAAGAGAAGCACTCCAGCCAGAGGTCGGATCGTGATTGCCGAACACGACGTAGGAGGCAATACCCGCGTCTGAGAGCTTAGCCAAGCCGTTTCTGAACTTGAGCTGTGCACGAAGACTTTTGTCTTCTGAGTTGTAGATGTCTCCTGCCACAAGGAGAAAGGCGGTCTTCTTCTCTATGCACAGATCGACCAATCGATCAAAGGCCGTGAATGTAGCTTGTCGTAGAACATCGCCCAGGTCGGCAGGGATGCTGCCAAGACCGTCGAACGGGCAGTCAAGATGTAAGTCCGAAGTATGTATGAAAGAAAATGACATATCACTATCGCCTCCTCCAGAGATTATCCACTCAGATAGCCACAGCCACCCGTTTGCAAACGACAGCACGCTGAACGCGTGGACTGCTGAACCAAACAGGCACCCTGCTCAGTCTAGCGCCTATGGACGATCACACCGTCCTGCTCGATAGCATCGCCACGTTTCAAGAGCATCTCAATCCCCAATCGAATGCTGTGTGCAACAGTGTGACCAGTTCGCGCGAAACCGAAGACGCGAGCTGTTTCACTCACGAGGTCATCAACCGGCATGCTGACCTGGTCCTCCAAAACATGCAGTGCTGCGTTGGCTATTTCCTCAGGCGGCAGGTCCTCGGCACCACGCCGCGACGTGTCATCATCCCCTGGAACGCGGAATAGCCTGTAGTGGTCGGGGTTCACTTCTGGCCGCCATAGAAACACACGGCCCTGACTTGCTGTTCGAGCAACCTTGGCGCGTGACACCATCTGCGATATTCGCTCAGCGACCCTTGAACCGACTTTCCCTATCCCCCAATGGGCCGCCACTCGCCTTGAGGCCAAGCCAAGACTAATCGGACCCTCGCACTTAACGACATTCTCAACGACCTGTCTGATAGTGTCGTCCGCATAAGGTTCGTAGAACGCCGCCAGGTCCCCCAACACCTTCGTTACTCTGCAAGGTTCATAACGCTGAAAATCCTTGCTGCTCGGACTGGGTGGAGTCTCCTGTGGCTGTCTGCCGGAAGCATACACCAAGTTCGCGAGTTGCTGTTGTGGAGCAGAGGCAATCTTGATCTCCTCACGGGTCTGAGATGGGATTTTCCTCGCGTCTTCAATGGCTGCCTCAATGCGAGCAAGCTCTGCGTCAGGCTTCTCCCACCAATCCGTGGACCATACGCGATGCAGTCGCCACCCCAAGTCCCTTAGTACGAGATCTCGCAGCCGGTCTCTGTCGCGCGCCGTCTTCGCCCGATGGTAGTTGGCCCCGTCGCACTCGATGCCTAGCAGGTAGCGGCCTGGTCGTTCTGGGTCAACTATGGCCAGATCGATGCGGTAGCCAGAGCAACCGACCTGCGAATGAACTAGATATCCCTGATTCCGCAGCGCCTCACATACTTGCAGCTCGAAAATGGACTCGCACTTGGCTTCGGGGTCGGCCGTACGCTGCTCTGCTAGTGCTGCCGCCCCGCGCTCCGCATAGTCAAGAAAGCTCTTGAGATCCACTGCACCTCGCGCTCGAGTTCGCGATAGGTCGATCTGTTCCGCTCGGAGGCTTGAGAACACGATGACCTCTCTGCGAGCACGCGTGACGGCCACGTTGAGTCGTCGCTCACCACCGTCCCTGTTCATAGGACCAAAGTTCATGGACACGCGGCCCTGGGCGTCAGGTCCATAGCAGATGGAGAAGAAGATGGCATCACGCTCATCTCCCTGCACACTCTCCAGGTTCTTCACGAAGACTGGCTCGTTATTCGGAGCTGATTTGCTATCGAAGTGTACTTCAATCTCCGGGTTCGTTCGCCGCGCTTCATCAAGGATATCCTCGACCAGCGTCTGTTGACTGATGCTGAACGTGACAATGCCTATGCTGAGCTTCGAAAGATCAGGATCATGGAGTCGCCGCATGACTTCAGCCACTATGGCCTCAGCTTCCGCGCGATTTGTCCGCGACCTCGACTTGTCGTAGACACCTTTCACCAATCTCAGTGAGACGCCCTGTGCCTGTGAAGGCGACGGGAATGTCAACAGTCGGTTATCGTAGTAGTGATAGTTGCTGAATGCTATCAGACTCTCGTGCCTACTCCTGTAGTGCCAGCGCAGATGCATGCTTGGGAGTTGCGCAGCAAGGCAGTCGTCGAGAATGCTTTCCAGATCCTCAACGATGTCATCATCAGCCGTATCGGGATCATCAGATCGACTGAAGAAATTCGTAGGCGGTAGTTGCTTGGGGTCGCCTACGATGACGGCCTCGCAGCCGCGGGCGATTGCACCTACTGCGTCCCAAACCGGGATCTGGGACGCCTCGTCAAAGACAACCAGATCAAATGGCGGATGAGCGGGATCTAGGTACTGCGCCACCGACATCGGACTCATCAGCAGACAGGGCTTCAAGCGAGACAACAGGTTCGGTATCTTTTGGAACAACTGTCGTATAGGCATATGGCGACGCTGCTTCTGTCTCTCCCGTTGGAGAATGCCCATCTCTGAGTTCTGGTTCGCCGCTTGCCCCCCGCGGGGCAGTCGGGCTGCAAGCCTAGCCTGAACCTCACTTCGGGTCATCTCCGTGTATCGCTGATCCACCTCTCGGAACTGCTGAATCTTGCGCTCGAATTCCCTGCTGAAGAACCCGCGAAGCACTGGCTCGTGGTCTGTTACCTGATCCACCCACCACTGATAGAAGCTGCGCCGGAATGCGCCAGGAATCTCGGCTGAAGGAAGCCCGCCATGCTCGTAAGCGTCGATCAGAGCCTGCAGGCCAAGATCGGCGGCCTGATGGCGAACTGCGCGCCAGTAACACCACGAACGCAGCTCATCAGGATGTTTGCTCCACAGGCTGATGTGATGAGCGATAGTGCCCAGGTGATCTGGGTTGGATGCATCTCCCCAAGCGGCCAGGGCATCAAGTGAGAGTATGGATTCCAAGGTGCTCCTGGCACCGGCAAAGACCTGTGCCTTGCCAATGTAATCCTGCAGCATCTGGCCGATTGGTCCCTCGGCAGAAAGCTGCTCATGCCCCTCGCTTACGAGTCCGCCCCACTGCTGCCTGAGCATCGATGTTCGCTCAATGTCAGCATCAGCCACCTGTGCGGCAAGTTTCCTTAGTGCCGATGTTGTGTCACGCATCTGTGCGACGGCATTCCAGTCGGCTTCTCCTTCACGCCAGAACTGGCCAAGCAGTTCGCGTGCATGGTCGCTGGCCTTGTCGAGGCAGTCATCTTCGTCGCGAAGCGCCCGAGCTGTCTCAATGTCGTGAAGCATCCCGACTGCGTCTGGCAGTTGCCCCGGCTGCGTCACCCGCCGCAGTGATCTCCTGACGCTCATTCGACCAAAAGCACGAGGCAGGAACCAGGACTTCTCGGCCTCCAGGAGTCGCCTGTGCAATCCGTCCAGGTCGAGCTGCAGCAGCTTGCCTGTGTACCTAGGATAGAGCTGGCTCCGAAGACCGTCTCTCTTCACACCGTGGGCAATCCACTCTGTTACTGAAGTACTCAGGCCGTCCCAATCTGACGCAGTCATCATTGCGGCCGGAGTTGAGGGAGAGTCAAGGAGAGTTTTCGAGATGCTGCTGAGAGCCCGCAAGTCGCGCTCGCACCATCCGTCCGTTCCCATACCGAGCAGCGGGCTAACGGCTTGTGCGGACTCATGAAGCTCCGAGCACCTCCTGCGCAGTTGCTCCAGTGCAGATTCGATCTCATTGCGCCAGCCAGGGCTCCACTCTTCGCTCGACACTGATGCCCACACGCTTACTCCTGGATGAGTAGACGCACTGGCCGCCACTTCGAGTTGGCTCACAACATCTCGAAGCCGGTCGAGTGTGTCTCGATCCACTCTCCTGTCCGCAGGCCAGCCGATGGGCACGTGAGCAACATGGCGTAGCCCGATCAGTTGCGACATGCCCTGGAACAGGCTCTCGCTGGTCTCCTGGACGCGATGCAGAGCGCGAACATAGGCATTCAGCTCGTTGCGAAGCGCCGCCAGACGATTGGCCTCCCTCAGCCAGCTTTCGCTGGAATTGGTGGCTACGCCATCCAGAGCTTGACCGAGTTGATCCACAACCTCGGTCTTCCGGCTCTTGTTGGAGTGAAGCGTCAAGCAGAACGCCCCAAGCCCGGACTTGACGAGCCGACGATGCACGACGCTCAGAGCTGCCATCTTTTCGGATACAAAGAGAACGCTCTTGCCATTGGCCAAAGCATGAGCAATCAGATTCGTAATAGTCTGCGATTTGCCCGTCCCGGGAGGGCCGTGCAGCACGAAGCTCTTCCCTTCGGCCGCTGCGCAGACCGCCGCCAGTTGAGACGAGTCCGCCTCCACAGGGCAGAACATCTCGCTTGGCCGGTGAGTATCATCCAAGGCATCGGGGTCTGGGAAATCGCCGTCAGCCTTGTACTGCTCGTGTGGCGTGTTGATCAGATGCGAGACAACTTTGCTTCTCTGGAGGTCTTCTGTACGCACCTCCAGGTCACGCCACATCAGGAACTTAGTGAATGAGAAGTGTCCAATACAAGCCTTCTCCAACACCTCCCATCGGTCGATCCTCTTCACCGCCTTGCGGAATGCCGTTAGGATGCCTTGCACATTGATGCCGGTTTCGTCCTGCGGGATCGGGTCCATACCGGGGATCGATAGCTCGAAGTCATGCTCCAGTAGCTCGAGCAGTGTAACATTGACCATGGGATCATCGTCACCCTGGTTGATACTGAACCCTTCCTGGACCGACCTCCGCTCGATGTCCAGCGGGATCAGGATGATCGGAGCCAGTCGCTGCTGAGTCGATGTGGGGGATTCATACCAGGACAGGAAGCCGAGTGCAAGATAGAGGGTGTTTGCTCCGTTCTCCTCAAGGCTGGTTCGCGCCTCACGGTATATCTCCACCAGCCGGCGACTCACTTCGGCGTCAGTCGCGTCCGCTCGAAGCCTGTGGGCCCTGAACTCCTCACGCAGCAGTTCGTTGAATGCGTCATCGCCAGTCCTGAGCCTGTGTACATCCGCATTGCGCGGCTGCGAATCGTCGATGTCAGTGGGGCGTGGATACAGCCTGAACGCCTCGCCATTGGCCAGCGCGTCCTCCAGGAATGCCAGATCAGGACAGAGAACCGGCAGAGTCTTTCTGGTTTCTCTGAAATTCAGCAGCCGGTTGTGCATCGTGAGGTCAAGCAGTTTCCTTTTCCATCTGTCGAGACGGGACGCAGGAGCTTCTTCGGCTGGCGTACCAGCCGCATCGGGTGCCGCGTCCGTCAGGAATGGAATGGCTGGAGCTTGTTGGCCGGACCCAACGGTATCAAGAGATGGCGCTGGTCCACTGGTACCCACGATACCTGATCGTACCGGCAATGGCCGGATGCCGCTCTTGCGCGAGCGACAGATGTCGACCGTACAACGGAACGCCTCGGGATCGTCGAGAAGTCTTCTTGCCTCCTTGATAGCTTGCTCGAACGGCACAGCCGGATCGGACGTGATCAGCGTGGTCTCGAAGACACACACTTCGCCCAGTTCAACGCGCTTTCGCAGGCGCAGGACATCATCAGTGGAGCAGTCCGGGAAGCATTCGTCTTCGAGCCAGACACCGGCGAACGCGTGGCCCGTTGTGAAGGAAATCAGTGGATAGATCCCCGCTTGCTCAAGGCAGGCAGCGGTCAGAACAGCAAGATCAAGGCATGTGCCCAGCTTGTTATCTAAGATACGGTCCGGAGTCCGTATCTTCTGGCCGGACTCCTCGAAGCTGGCCGGTGGGTTGATGTAGTGTATACCGCTACGCTGGAGCGCAGTGTAAACAGCGGCGGACATGACCGCTACTCGATTCCTGTCCTTGCTCTGGTAGCCCGAGAGCGATGCATCACCGGTCCATTGCTGAAGTATCGAAGCCGCAGTCGCCAGAATGGCCTCAATGGCTGGGTGGTTGGGCAAGACGAATGCGGCCAGTATCTCTGGTATCCCGCTGAGACCACTCCATTCGTCGTAAGCAAGTAGCGCGACTTTCTCACCCGTTCGAACCGTGTCTTCGGTCGTTGTGACGGTCACGTGCACGTTACCAAGGACCCGCTCCGTAAGTTGGAACAGGAAATCGTGCGACAGTGCGAGATCCAGCGTTCCGAGGTTGTAGGTCTCTCCGGGGCCAATGGAGGCTATCGTTCTATCCATCGGTGTAGCAAAGGCAGGCTCGGTATTGATGGAGACGCGCACATCCTGCAGAACCGAGTCGGTCGCATTCCGCACACGCAGTGAGTGGATGACTGGTACGTCGTTCTGCTGGGTCGCATAGTTGACCGTCCGGCCCAGTTCTAGCTCCACGGATATGGCGTTTTCTGAACTACACACGGTGCTTGATTCGTTCTCCATAACTGTTCTCCAGAAGCTGCTCGATCTGTTTTCCTTCCCGAACACACATCATCGCTGTATCTCGTAGGAATAATCCGTTGCTACACTTCCATCGCAGGACAAATCCTTGCATAGTCACATCGGCTGCACTTGAAGGCATCCGGGTTCGGGTCGAACTTGCGAGCCGAGATCGCTTCCGCAACCGAAAGCACGTGTTCGACCACTTCCGAAAGCTGCGTATCTGTGCGGGCGGTTGATATTATCTCGTCTGTCTGCAAGAAGTGCAGGCTGAGCTGCTCAGCTCTCAACCCTAGACATTCGCGGACAGCAAGCGCATACATGCTGAGTTGCAGGTCCGCATCGGCGTCCTTCTGAGTGCGCGGCTTGCCTGTCTTGTAGTCGATCACTGAACATGCCCCGTCACCCAATGCATCTATCCTGTCCACGTATCCAGTGATAAAGTGACCACCGACCGGCAGCGTGAACTTCCATTCCAAATGCAATGGAACAACCTTCGCTGATTGGTATCGCCGGTAGAATGCCTCCAGTGCGGTCTCTCCGTCGTGGCGATAGTTGTGCTCCTGGCTCGGTATCACATAGCCCTCATTCTGCCAGTTCTCATTGTACGTGGTCTTGAGATCGTCGAGCGACGGTTCTTTGCCAGCCTGCACTTCCTCAAAGAACCGCTTGAGCGACAGGTGCACTGTGTTGCCGAACGAGAAGTAGGGCTTGGCCTTGCATGGTATCTTCAGTTCATAGGCAAACTTGTAACCCAGCGGACAGTCTTCGTATGTCGACATCCTGCTGTAGCTCATATATAGCGGCTCATGTGGAGTCGATGCGGCGACCGACGAAATCACGTATTGCTCGTCGAGCGCGCTCTCAATTGACTCGCACAGGGCCGGATCGATTCCTGGCTGGGCGAGAAGGCTCCATATCTGGCTGGGATCACGGTCTTTCTGTCTGATGGATGCGAGGAGCTTTGTGTATGGCCTCAGCATTTCGATATCTTCGCAGCCGCCCAAGACGCGTATAATCTGCCGACGAATGTCGCGCTCGGCAATGGCCATTTTCGAGGCAGACTCGATCTCCTGGTCGAACGCGGCCTCCGTAACCAGCCTTTCCGTGACAATACTGTCGCCGCTTACCTCCTGCACGAACACAGACGGCTTCTTGCCCTTCTTTTCCACACAGGAAAGATACAGCCTGCGCTGGGCGCGAGTGAATGCGACGTAGGCAAGCCTACGTTCCTCCTGGATGTGGAAATCTCCCTGTGGCGTGGCCTCGCGCACTAGTTCATCGGGGAACGGGATTGCTTCTAACTTTCTGCTCGTGGGGAAACGCGCGCTCGACATGCTTACGACGAACACATACGGCCACTCCAACCCTTTTGCCGCATGCACCGTCATCAACTGGACGGCGTCCCTGGAATCGTCGATCTCAGCTTCTTCTTCGTCCGCGCCGGACTCCAGAAGATAGTCCAAATACTCGGCAAAGGCGGCGATGCTCTTGTCGTCTCCAGCCTCTTCAAATCCCTGAACTTTGCGCAGGAGCTTTGCGAGATTGGCAGCGCGCTGGCGGCTGTCGAGGGAATCATCGTAGAGATGCCGTTTCAGAACTTGGGTTGTCTCAAGAATGCACCGGCAGACCTCGCTTGCCGTCTTCTCTTGCGCAAGCGCCTTGAGACCGACGAGATAATCCAGAGCCTTTCTGATCCGTTCGCCGATTTCCTCCTCAATGCCCGCACACTCGTCGATTCGACTGAGCGTGCCGCTCAGGTCCAACTTCTCATCACTCATCCACCGGGATAATGTCCTTAACCCACTTGGTGGTATGGACAAGTCTGCAAGAGATAGAGCGCGATGACGCGACACCCCGTCCTCTCGGTCGGCGGCACATTTGACGAGTGCGCAAATGTCCTTGACCTCTTCTTTCAAGAATAGGCCCGCTCCGCTGATAACCTTGTAGGGTATCTGGCGGCGTTCAAGTGCCGCGATGATCTCTTCCCTAACCCGGCGGAGCCGGAACCAAGAAGGTATGCCAGACTCCGACGTCTAATCTCCTTATAGGTTGTATAGTCTGTGCAAACCGACAGCTTTGGGTTTATCGCTTTCGTGTTGTTAAGGGA
>JACPPP010000122.1 GCA_016190935.1 Armatimonadota bacterium
TCGGCACCCTTCGACAGGCTCAGGATGCCTTGAATATGCTAAAAACGATGCTCCTGACCCCGCCACTGCACAGCTTGACTGATATTGTAGAATAGGTTACAATGGCAACCTGGAGCCGGGTTGCGACTGGTTTTAGCTATAATTCCGACGTTACGGCACGAATTGCGCCCAAAAGGGGCAACTGGCGCCCGGTTTGACTTTCGGTGTGTCTGTGTCTCCTGAACCGCTGAAGGGACGAAATGAGAATGAAGGGATGAACCTGCGATGGGGAGGGATTTCAAATCCCTACCCAACATCCCTTTCATCCGTTTCATATGCACTTCATCCGCTCCGCGGTTCAAGAGCCACTAATAGAACGAATCGGAATCTTCACGAATCGAATGAGCAATACCTGCTTTCGTGATTCAAGAAGCTGCGGGTGATTGACAGAAGTCAATACAATTTTACCCTACCGACCAATTTTCGGTTGGTAGCTCGGAGGTGAAGTAATACCCAACGTGCGTTTACACGCACTACTTTAGTTATGCGATTTCATAAGATTAACAACCCCGAAGAATTCCCCAACTGGACCAACAAGCACGACCTCACGCTTTTCCTTCACAATAACCTCAAGCCCTATGAAGATACTGTTGAGGATATTGAGCGTGGGCTGGATTACGCCCTGTCCACCGAGGCCGGCAAGGGTGGCTTCGTGTTGCTCGCGGAAGATGACAACCGGCTTGTCGGGGCGCTCGTCATGCTCCGCACCGGAATGAAAGGCTACGTCCCCGAAAACCTGCTCCTTTTCGTCGCCGTCGATCCGGCCGCAAGAGGCAACGGCATCGGCCGACGTCTGTGCGAGACCGCGATCGCCTCGTGCGACGGAGACATATCCCTCCACGTAGAATACGACAACCCTGCCAAGCGCCTCTACGAAAGGATAGGATTCAAATCCAAGTACGCGGAAATGAGGTACGAAAAATGAACCAGGTGACTATCGATCTGCATGCGCTGCGCCGCAATATGAGGACAATTGGCGACTGGATGGACAGCCATGGTGCTTCATGGACTGTGGTTTCAAAGGTGCTCTGCGGGCACCATGACACACTGCACGCCCTGCATGCTCTCGGTGTTCGGTCGGTCGGGGATTCACGTCTGATGAACCTCCAGGTCATAAGGGAGGTCATGCCGGACTCCGAAGCATGGTACCTGCGCCTTCCGCATCTTTCCGAGATCGAGTCTGTAGTGACTCTTTCGGATGTCAGCTTGAACAGCGAAATCGAGGTCATCAAGGCGATAAACGAGGAATCCCGGCGGCAGGGGAAGACTCACCGCATCATAATCATGATCGAACTCGGCGATCTTCGGGAGGGCATCCTCCCCGGCTCGCTAGTCAAGTTCTACGAGCAGGTATTCGACCTCTCCAACATCGACGTTCTGGGAATAGGCGCCAATCTGGGCTGTCTGGCCGGAGCGGTGCCCAACATAGACCAGTTGATGCAGTTGGCTCTTTACAGAGAACTGCTTGAACTTAAATTCAATCACCGGATGCCGGTGATATCCGCGGGTTCGAGTTCCGTGCTGCCGATGCTGCAGGACGGAGTAGTTCCCAAGTCTATCAACCACTTCAGGATCGGCGAGTCCCTCTTCCTGGGGACGGATTTGATCCGCGGAGGAACGCTTGAGGGGCTGCGGGACGATGTTGTGCTGGTTGAAGCAGAGATCGCTGAGATAAAGAAGAAGAGCCTTGTGCCTCTGTGCGAGACTACCGATGACATGTCGCCGTTTGTGAGTGTCGTGAACGAGGACATTTCCCCGGGGCAGCGGGGCTACCGAGCGCTCGTGACCATAGGGCAACTCGACACGGATGTCCTCGGGCTCACTCCTGTGGACCCGGATTTTCAGATCGCAGGGGCGAGCAGCGATATAACAGTTGTAAACCTCGGTGACAGCGCTCACGGGCTTGAGGTCGGCGATACCATCAAGTTTCGGGTCAGCTATTCAGCGCTGCTCAGACTGATGAACGACAAGTACATCGCGAAGACTCCGGTTCCCGGCGTCTTGCAGTTTGTGGAGGAAGTGGCCGGCGGCTATGACTCCAATGTGCCGCCCACCATAGTGGGCTTGGCCCGATTCGGATCAGGTGGAAAGGAGACGTATCAGTGACCAGAGGCCTGACGGAGGTCTATCTGCGGGACCAGCGGGTTTGGGACTCCTGTGCTTTGGTCTATGAAGATAGAATAGTCGGGGGCCATCCAGACGTGACGGCATATGAGTGCTTTGAAGAGGATTTGCTTGACAGAGTCCTGCTATATCTGGCGAGGGAGTGCGGAAGGACGGTGCGGCTGTACGACGTTGGGTGTGGTTCCGGACGCCTGCACCTGCGCTACGGGATGAAGATCGCCGACGCAGCGTCCCTCTCTCCGCCTGAGTCGGACAGGGTGCGGGCTGCAAGGCATGGCAACCCGGCGTATATGTTCGATCCGCTGCTTGCTGAACGGCTGGTATCCGTTGGAGGGGTGGACTTTTCCGCTCAGATGCTGGACATAGCCCGCGAGAAGCTGCAGGCGGCAGGTCTCTCTCATCTTTTGGGCAGCAGGCTTACATTTGATCAAGGCTCCGCTTTCGATCTTGCTCCGATGGATGCGGAGCCTCTGCCCTTGGTCGTCTGCGTGTGCAATTCTATCGGAGTTATGCAGGGACGGGCGGGGGCGGTCGAGCTATTCAAGTCCGTGAGGCGCGCCATCGAGAAAGCCGGGGGAATCGCTGTCATCAGCGCCTATCGACTGGATGCTGTAGAAAGCTTCGCGCTCGGCAACTATGAGTCCACCATGGACGTCTGCGGGCAGCCCAGATGGCTCGTTCCCGATACGTATGCTTCAGACTCTTTTCTGCAAGTGCCGAGAGACTACAAGCGCGCGTATGACACCGGCTCCTCAATCGTTGTGGACGTCTATAACGGAGAGTTCAGCACGGGAAAATCGGGCCACGTGCTGAAGCGCGATTCCAAAGCAGTGCAAATTGTCGTCGAGACCGGTCACATCCAAACTTATTCGGATTATGAATCGTACTGGTACTCCTTCGATCAGTTCGAGGAGTGGACATCCGACTATTGGCCCGCCGACGAAAGTTATCACATAGCCGGAGCCGATCTCGACTCTCTGCGGGCCGAGCCCGTTCAGCTTGCGATCCTCGACCCTACAGGGCTGCTCCGGCAGCTTATGAATCGCTGGAAATTCCAGGCCGTCGAGAACCGGGGAAGCGGGGAATGATATGAGACGGGGAATTCCAGATTCCCCGTCTCATATCATTCCCCGTCTCCCCGGTTCAGGATTACATTGCTTCCGGCTACGCCGGGTTAGGAAAATCTGAGTCATCATGTTCATAGATGAGATCCACCGGATATGGATTGAGCACCCTCTCTGGATAACCTGGGGTGTTGTTGCCGTCTATATTCTCTTCATCTTCATAAAGGGAGTCTCGAAGGTAAGCAAGATCGAGGATGCGGACGACTTTCTGGTCGCCGGGCGCAGCGTCGGATGGTTCTTTCTCTTCTGCACTATGGGGGCGACCGTAATAGGCGGAGGGGGTTCCATCGGGGCTGTCGGCAAGACGTACGACTGGGGAATCCTGATGCTGCTCGTCTCGACGGGCTGGTACATCCACTTTATATTCTCGGGTCTGGTGGTCGCTCCGCGGTTTCGTGAAGCTAAGCTCTACACAGTGGCTGGCTACTTCGGGCACCGGTTCGGTGAGGGGCCGCGCTTTGTGGCAATGGTGCTTTCGCTGCTATTCTCTGTGTTCATTGTGGCCGCGCAGATGGCGGCGTTCGGGCTCGTGCTTGCTTCGACTCTGCCCAATCTTACCGAGAACTTGACGCAGTCCGGCGCTATGAGCCAGGATATGGTCTTGAATCTTGCTATACTTATCGGGGGACTGCTTGTGGTGATCTACAGCACCGCGGGAGGCCTGCTGGCTGTTATCCACACCGACATTTACCAGTTCATCGTGCTGATGGGAGGGTTTGCCATAACGCTGGCTCTGCTCGTGCCCGACTTGAGTGCAAACTGGGGTTCGATATTTTCAGAGTTGCCCTCGGAGTTCTTTCAGGCGCACGGCGGAAAGGGTTGGATATTTCTCATCACGACCTTCCTTGCCTTTCTCTTGGGAGAGACTTTCGCGCCAGGATACGCCACAAGGTACTGTATCGGCAAAGACATAAAGAATACCAAGATCGGGATTGCGGGAGTGGGAGCGTTTCTTGCTCTTACCTTCCCTGCGGTACTTTTCTTCATTGCAGCGTACGCGCGGTTGTATTTCCCGGATATAGAGCCGCAGTTGGCGCTTCCGATGGTCGTAAGGAAGCTTAACAACCCGCTGGTCGGTGGAATAATCATTGGAGCGCTCCTGAGCGCGGTAATGTCTTCGGCTGATTCGGCGCTGAACTCGTCCACCGCGATCTTCGTCAAAGACCTCTTCGAGCACCAGCTCAAGTGGAAGGACGGGCACGACGGCAGAATGCTCAAGCTGGCAAGGCTCTGCTCGGCTGCTCTGGGCATCGTCGCGATACTGATCGCCGCAGTATGGTCGGACATCATTGGACTGCTGCTTTTCACTTACCAGGTATGGGCGCCCGCCATAATCGTCCCGGTGGTCTTTGGAGTCCTCTCAAGGGATGATTCTCCTCGAACGAGCAGGCAGATTTTGGTCACGATGGTTGCGACAACTGTCCTGACATTTATCTATAGACTAACTCCATATTCCGCGAGCTTCGACCCCGCCGTCTTCGGTGTGCTTTTGGCTACGATAATCTTCCTTGCACAGCGGCGGCTGGCCGTCTGAAATACGAAGACGCGAAAAAGGGGCCGGGGGATTTCGGATTTTAGATTTTAGATTTTAGATTGAAGGTCTAAGGTAACACGGAACAGGTGATGGGTGATAGCGGGGCCATTTTGCATCTTGCACTTTCGATGGCCCGGCTCGTTTCGCGCCGGGCCAGATATGCCGCACGTCCCCGTGCGGTACCCTGCGTGATAGATGACCGCTGACAGCTTCTTTATTTATGCTGCGGGAACGGCAGGTTTAAGTAAACTAACGAATTTCTGCCAATTCAGTTCCGCAGCATGAATAATCTCGGAAATCTGCGGTTTTATGACGGGTAGCCTAACCGTGAGTGTAACCAAGAGCCTCAGAAAATTCCTTGAGGGTACCAGCCCAGAAGGAGAAGATAGTTGTGACGGTCCGTGCCGATGTGATTCCTCACGTATGATATGGTAAGACCAAGGTTCTGTGGCAGACCGATGGCAAGGCCGAAACTTGCCGCGTTTTCGCTGCCTGTGATGACGTCGGCCATAAGCGTCAGACTGCCACTAACGGGAGCGTCGCAGCCCAGCATAGGCTTTATATCACCTTCGATAGCTATTGCTCCACCGTGCAGCCGGGCCCTGCCCAGCGACAGATGCCCGACGACGTATGGCTGCCATTTCAGCCCCGCCGAGAGGTTCTGCGCTCCGAGAGCCAGCGCCGGTTGACTATCCCGATACGCCAGCGCGACCTTGAAGTTCCAAGCGCAGAATTGATGACCATCGGAGCACTTGTCATAACCTGCTTCGATGCCGCGTCCGATGCCGGCCTGCACGTAGTAAGACGTGTCCCCACCGTCCAATCCGTTTGAGACGATCCCGCCGCGTTCCGCTTCCAGTGCCAGCGTACCTCGTGAGTAGAAGTCGGCAGTCGGTATGATATTGAGCCCGCTCGCTGCAGAAAACACCCGATCTGAAAGCGCAACTAAGGCCAAGACCAATATTATTCTTCCTATCACCCAGACCCCCCAAAAAGCTCAGTTGCTAAATTTAGCCTCGCCTTAATTTACCACAATTACCGCGCCCTTTGCAACATGCCTCTCGATACGCGCGAATAAGCACGACAGGGTTATTAGCTACGGAAGAACATACTTGTCCAAAATAGCTTTTTGGAAAGCATCTCAAGTTACTATAAGCGCAGCTTTTCAGCGTTTAGATACTTGAATTGAGGCTCAGTTGAGCTCAGAGGAGCATTACAGATCCCGCCCTCGTGTCTTGGACAGCATTTTCAGCCTATCAGAGCCGCAATCCCCAAAATTGGGGGTGGTTTCTGAACTCAGACTCGTTTGACCAATTCCACGAGGAAAAAACCTGTCCAAAGCATCGATTTCAGATTATCTTGGACAGCAATGACGGAAGAACGGAGTTCAGGAAGAAATGCGGATGAGACCTTTCATCCCTTCATTCTCTTTTCATCCCTTCAGCGGTTCAGGAGGCATAGACACATCGAAAGTCAGCATCACGCTGTATCCGGGCGCCACCTGACTCTGCGATTTGCCCGCCCCTCGCTCCGTAACACGTTTACATGCCCGCGGCCGACGTGATACAATCAAACACACAGGAGATCACCAGTCGCAGAACCGTCTTATGAAGCGTTCACTTCACCGGGGACTGATCCGTTATGCGCTTCCGCACTGGAAGACGATTGCGCTCGCCCTCGCAGTCGTCCTTATTACCAGTGCGACCGATTTGCTTCGGCCCTGGCCGTCGAAAGTGCTTGTTGACAACGTCCTCGGCCCGCACCCGCTGCCCGGCATGTTCAAGCCAATCGCCCGCCTCTGGGAGAACCCCCAAATTGCGGCGCTCTGGATCGTCTCTGGCTTCTATCTGCTTACCTATCTCTTTGCCGGAATAACCGGCCTTGTAAGCACCTATACCTCTATCCGGCTTGGGCAGCGGATGGTCCACGACCTGCGCAGCGATCTCTTCGACCATCTGACAAAGCTCGGACTGAGGTTCCACGACAGCCGCAACGTCGGTGATACCATCTACCGCCTCACATCCGACACCTGGGCGGTTCAGACCTACCTGATCCACGGACTGTTTCCAATCCTCACCGCATTTGTGAGCCTTGTCGGAGTGTTCGCTGTGATGGTGCGGCTCGACTGGCAGCTTACCGTGCTCTCACTGATGGCCGTCCCCTGCTTGTTCCTGACGATCCACGGGTTCTCAAAGAAGATCAGCCAGTACTCCACTAAGCTCTACCAGGAGCAGAGCGACCTCACGTCTCACGCTCAGCAGACTATGTCCGCGGTCCGGGTTATAAAAGCTTTTGTAAGGGAAGAGTTCGAGCGGAGAAGGTTCGACAGGCGGAGCGAAGACAGTCTGGACGCAGGGCTAAGGCTTTACACTCTGCAGGCCGTGTTCTCCCTTGCGGTGAACGTGCTCTCCGGCGTTGGGACCGCCGCTGTCGTCTGGGTCGGCGTAAGTCATGCTCTTGCGGGACAGGTCACCCCCGGTGTCATACTCGTGTTCATCGCCTATCTTGGAAGCCTCTACGGTCCGATCACCTCGATGAGCCAGACCGTAGGGACGCTTCAGTCCGCTCTTGCCGCCGCAAAGAGAGTTTTCGACGTTCTCGATGAAGACCCCGACGTGAAGGACCCTCCCAGGGATCTTCTATCCGCGGCTCATGATCCAAAAATCGATGGAAAGATAGAGTTCAGGAACGTGAGCTTCGGCTATGAGCCGGAAAACCCCGTCCTGAGAGGCGTGAGCTTTGCGGCAGAGCCGGGCGAGGTGATAGCAGTCGTAGGCTCGACGGGGGCAGGGAAGAGCACGCTCGTCAGCCTCATACCCCGCTTCTACGACCCGGACGAGGGTCAGGTGCTGCTCGACGGATGCGACCTTAAAAGTATGCGAGTAAAGTTCCTGCGCGAGAACGTCAGCCTGGTACTACAGGAGTCGGTCCTTTTTTCGACGAGTATAGTTGAGAATATTGCCTATGGCCGGCTGAACGCTGCGGAGGATGAGATAATCGAGGCGGCCAAGGCCGCGAACGCGCACGAATTCATACTTGCCCTGCCCGAAGGTTATAATACTCAGGTCGGGGAGCGCGGCCAGAAGCTCTCCGGAGGCGAGAGGCAGAGGATAGCGATTGCGAGGGCGTTTCTGAAAGACGCTCCGATACTGATACTCGATGAGCCTACCTCGTCTCTCGACTCGGCGACGGAATACCAGATACTTGAGGCGCTGGAGAGGCTGATGAAAGGGAAGACTACTTTCATCGTGACTCACCGCCTGTCCACGATAGCGGGCGCTGACAGGATCGTTGTGCTGAAGCATGGGCGGGTGGTCGAAATCGGAACGCACGATGAGCTGCAGTCGCTCGGCGGAATCTACAGCGAGCTTTTCGAACGGCAGATGAACATGAAGACCGGAGGTTCGGCGTGAGGATAGTTGTCACCGGGCTGATAGGCCAGTATCCGGTTGCGGGGATGACGGCGCACTACATTCAGTGGGTCGTCGGGCTGAGGAATCTCGGCCACGATGTTTATTACATCGAGGACAATGGCGCCTGTCCGTATAATCCCGTTACACAGAGCGTCGATATTGACTACAGCTACAGCGCGCCATATCTCGTGAACGTCATGGAAAGCTTCGGCCTGAAGGATAGATGGGCTTACATGACCTGTGATGGCGATTACTACGGCCTGGGCGGACCGACCGTCCGCGAATTGCTCCGAACAGCGGACCTTTTTGTAAATATATCGAGCGCGACACTGCCCCGTGAGGAGCACCTTGCCTGTCCGCTCAGGGTCCACATAGACACCGACCCCGCATTCCTTCAGTTCCGTATGATGGAGAACGACAACCCGGATTTCTTCAACGCCCACCAGATCCACTTCACCTACGCGGAGAACATCGGCAGGCCGGGATGCTCGATCCCAACCGGGAAGATCGACTGGCAGCCCTGCCGCCAGCCGGTGGTTCTGGAGATGTGGCCGGTCGTCTATTCGCCCAGGTCAAGGCGTTTTACGACCATAGCAAACTGGAATGTCTATGGCGGCGTGACGTTCCGTGGGGAGACATACGGCGACAAGGAGGTTGAGATCATAAGGTTCATCGGACTCCCGCCGTTGGTGGACCAACCGCTGGAGTTCGCAATTGCCGCCACCCCGGACAAGAAGGAGATGCTGAAGCGGCACGGCTGGCGCGTTCGCGATCCGAGGGGGCCTGCAAAAGACCTGGCTTCTTACCGGAACTATATTGCCCGCTCCCGCGCAGAGTTCAGCCTGGCGAAGAACGCATACGTGAAGACGAGGAGCGGGTGGTTCAGTGAGCGCAGCGCATGTTATCTTGGCACGGGCAAGCCCGTACTGCTGCAGGACACGGGCTTCTCGGATTGGCTTCCAGTGGATAAGGGCGTAATACCGTTCTCAACCATTGAGGAAGCCGTAACGGGCATCGAACGGATCAACCGCGACTACAGGCTGCACTGCGCGGCGGCCCGGCGCGTGGCTGAGGAGTATTTTGCATCCGGCATCGTGCTGGGAGACTTTCTCAGGAGGTGCGGCGATTGAAGCCCAATGTCATCGTCAGCGGCTATATGGTTCGTTATCCGCTGGGGGGCATGCTGTGGACGCATCTGCAGTTTCTGAGCGGTATAAGGCGGCTCGGCTACGACGTCTACTTCTTCGAAGATGCCGGCTGGCCGAACGCATGCTACAACCCCGCCACCAATACGCAGAGCGACGACCCGTCCTACGGCACAGGACTTCTTGGCAGGATCATGCGGCGATACGGGCTTGCAGGCCGCTGGGTCTACAGGGATTACTCCGGCCATCTGCACGGCATGGACGCCGATGAGGTCCGCAGGGTGACATCTTCTGACTTCGTGCTCCTCGGCCTTTCCCCGCTGTCCTGGTTCGACGAGTTCGAGAGGGCGATTTGCAGGATATCTCTCGACGAGGACCCCGGTTTTGCCCAGTTCAAGCTCGCGCAGGGAGACTCCTACTGGAAGGAAACCCTCTCCCGGTACGATGTTCATTTCACCTATGGCTGGAACATCGGGAAAGAGGGGTGCATCATACCGACTGCGGGCATAGACTGGCGCTACACGAACCCCCCGATTGTCCTGGACTACTGGCCTGTAGGCCCGCCGCCGGACCTCGATAGGCCGAGATTCACTACGATTATGAGCTGGTCTTCCTACAGCAGCGTGAGCTACAAGGGAGAGGTCTACGGGCAGAAGGATGTGGAGTTCGTCAAGTTTGCCGATCTGCCCTCGCTTGTAGATGTTGATTTCGAGATCGCGCTCGGAGGAGCCGAACAGGCTGGAGGTATACCTGAGCGCCACGGCTGGAGCATTGCAAACCCGCTTCTCGTAACGCGCTCGCTCGATTCCCACCGCGACTACGTCCGTGGGTCCACCGGGGAGTTCAGTGTAGCGAAGAACTGCTACGTCAAGTCGCGCGGCGGATGGTTCAGCGAGCGAAGCGCTTCGTATCTGGCGTGCGGACGGCCTGTTGTGATCCAGGACACCGGCTTTACCGACCGGATGGAGACGGGCCTGGGAATTGTCCCGTTCTCGACGGTGGAGGAGGCCGCCCAGGGCGCGCGCAGTGTGGTAAGCGACTACGCGCTCCACTCCCGCCGCGCCCGTGAGCTTGCCGAAGAGCATTTTGACTCCCGCCTTGTCCTCGGTGGAATCCTCAAGGAGGCCGGACTGTGAAGATACTGGTTATCACAAACGAGCTGATGTATCCTCCCCAAACCGGCTCGAAGACCAGGGAGTACAACCTGTTTTCCCGCCTCGCCGAGCGGCACGAGGTCAAGATGATCTCCTTTATCTACGCGCCCGATGAGAAGGAGGTCGCGAAGGAGCTTCAAAGCAAGATTCCCGTCGAAACTGTGGATTTTGAACTTCCCCGCTCATACCGGCTGATGCAGGAGTCGCGCTGGCCGTGGTCGAGGCTGAGATATCTGTGGCTTCTGTTCTTCGACCCTCTGCCGTTCCTGGTCTCTTACTTCCGGTCGGACGCGATGCGGAGGAAGGTGGAGGAGACGCTCTCGCGGGAGCGGTTCGACATCGTTGCGGTCATCCCATCTATGATGGTCCAACATCTACCCCCGAAAGTTGCAGCGAAGACCTCCGTAACGCTATCGAACGTCGAGGCGCTGGTCCAACGGAGGAACTATGAAAAAGCCAAAGGGTTCGTTCGGAGGCTGGAAAACTACATCGAGTGGCGGAAGATGCACAGGATGGAGCGGGACGCCTTCCGCCGCCTTGACCTCTGCGTCGCGGTCTCGGAACTCGAGCGCAAAGCCGCGCTGGAGATCGAGCCTCGCGCGAACGTGGCCGTGGTGGACAACGGGGTGGACACATCATATTTCGAGCCTGTTCCATCAGAAATTTCCCCGAACTCGCTTGTGTTCACCGGCACGATGAAATATGCCCCGAACGAGGAGGCGATGCTGTACTTCTGCCGGGAGATACTGCCCCTGATCAGGGAACAGGTTCCCGACGTTCGGTTATCCATTGTGGGGCACTCTCCGCATCCTTCGGTGCGGAATCTTGCGTCCCTTTCAGGTGTTGAAGTCATCGGAGCCGTGCCGGACATAAGGCCGTATCTTTCACGAGCCGCAGTGGTTATAGTTCCTCTCCTCTCCGGCGGCGGCACTAGGCTGAAGATTCTGGAGGCTCTCTCGATGGGCAAGGCTGTAGTCTCCACGTCGATGGGAGCAGAAGGGCTTGAAGTAGAGCACAGCAGGCACATCCTCATTGCCGACGACCCGGCTACGTTTGCAGATCAGGTCGTGTCAATGCTCAATACCCCGGAAAGCGCGGCGGCGCTCGGCGCAGCCGGACGCGAACTTGCCCGCTCACGCTACGATTGGGAAATCCTCGCCAGGAGGCTCGAAGAGGCGTACGTCTCGGCGGTGAGCAACGAGCGATGATGTAATATCAATTGCGTTAGATTAGGCGCTTAGCGCCCTCCGAACGACAATTTGTTGTCGTTAAGCCGCGATGCCAAGTGTGGCGAAAGCGCGGCGCATTTCACTTTGAAGGTTTTCGTAATGAGCATCGATAGCTCCATAGTTCTTGGGCTTGGGTCCACGGCGAAGTTTGCCTGCGGCTGCCACGA
>JACPPP010000101.1 GCA_016190935.1 Armatimonadota bacterium
CACACATAAGGTCGATATACGGCAAGAGTCCCGCACGCCCTGTCAACTCCGAGCTTGTCGGCTCTTCTACATACTCGTATGGCAGCAATCCATCTAAGCGCATCTGTTCACCTCTCTGGTGATTACTACTTCGACGCTTGCTGCCCTTTTTCCCCCTCAATATGCCTGGCTAACAAAAACTTGGTGGAGGATCCGGGACCTTGACATCGAATCCAGTGGGGGATATAGTACTGTCTGTATGACGCACACAGCCAAGGATGTCATAAGGGCTTTACAGCGTGCTGGATGGGTGAAGACGAGGCAGAGGGGTTCTCACGTCCGGCTCTGCAATCCTAAGAGGCCGGCAAACAGTGTTACTATTTCGGTCCATAGTGGCAAGGAAATTCCGGCAGGCACATTGCGTGCTATACTAAGAGCAGCAGGATTGACGCCTGCCGAGTTTGAGGAGTTACTGAAACCATGACTCGTGAATATACTATAGTGATTACACCGGAGCCTGATGGAGGCTTCACTATAACTGTTCCTGCACTGCCGGGATATGTAGGGTTTGCGGACATTGAAGAAGAAGCCTTAGCACTTGCTGAGGAGGGTATTCGGTTCCACATAGAGTCCCTCATAGCTGAGGGCCAGCCGGTACCTGAAGAGGTCGAGCACCCGCGAATTCTGAGATTGAGCGTAGCTGCGTAGTCTGCAGTTCGCAAATGCAAAGAGGTCATAATGAACGAACCACTAAGACTAATGACACCGCTTTCAGATGAGGATGTCCGCAGACTGAGGGCGGGAGACCGCGCGCTGCTGTCGGGTGTTGTGTACACCGGACGGGACGCGGCGCACAAGCGGCTTTTCGAGCTATTGCAGGCCGGGGAAGAGCTTCCTGTGGACCTCCGCGGGCAGGTCATCTATTATGTCGGTCCCACGCCCGCAAAGCCCGGCAGGGTTATCGGCTCGGCGGGGCCCACAACGAGCGGACGCATGGATGCCTATGCTCCCGCGCTTATAGCCTATGGACTTCGGGGTATGATAGGCAAAGGGCTGAGAAGCCAGCCGGTTATTGACGCAATGACGGAGCACGGCGCGGTCTATTTTGGCGCTACGGGAGGCGCGGCTGCGCTGCTCGCCAGAAAGATAGTCTCCTGCGAGATTGTTGCTTATGAAGACCTGGGGACTGAGGCCATCCGGCGGCTTGTCGTCGATGACTTGCCCGTGACCGTCATCAACGATGCCTACGGCGGGGACTTCTACCGGGAGGGTGTGAAGGCCTATGAACGGAGCCCGGGAGGGGCTTGAAGACCACGGAATGGCGGAGGATGCATGCGTATGTATCACGGCAGAGAAGGAATGTGGTCCTGGATTCTTCACCGGGTGGCCGGAGCAGGAATCTTTATCTTTCTGATTGCTCATATAGTGGATACATCTCTGGTCGGATGGGGTCCCAGACTATACAACGACGCTGTGCAACTCTACAGACACCCGATAGGCCGGATAGGTGAGATCATATTGATCGGCGCGGTGCTCTTCCACGTGACAAACGGCATCCGGATCATCATTATCGACTTCGTCCCAAGGGCGACTCAGGTTCAGCGGCAGCTCTTCTACGCCGCGGTGCTTCTCTTCCTTATTCTGTTCGTTCCTGCGGCGTATCACCTGGCGCTGGGCATATTCTAGTAGAGCGATTCCTAAATAACGATACAAGCATTTATGCTAGTTACAAGCACGGTTATATGCAATGGTAATTAGAAATCGCTCTACTAGCCCGGATTATGCATCAGCAGTTGCTTCGGACTGCTTTATCTGTATTGACAGATCTGGTGGATATTCTTGATGCCAGGCAGCAGCCTTATATGGTGCTGAAGTAATATCTCCTCCAAGGAGGACAAGCAAGACTCCTTGGCCAAAGCAACTCCATAGGTGGCTCGCAAGCATCCGTCAGATGGTAGAGACGGCCTATGACAAGCTCCTCGGACTGGCCCGCGAGCGTCCTCACAACCTCATGGCTTCCAGACAAGACTTACTGCCAAGGTTGCATTGTATAACTTCTGCATCTGGCTTAATACTCAACTCGGCGGCCCAAGCTTGCCTTTGCTGATCTAATACAATGGTGATTAATTCACACCAAGCGTTTTACACTTGTCACTTTCCCGCTCTCTATCCCTTCCGTTGTTTCGTAATAAAAAAGTTGGTCTTGAGGGGCCTATTTTGACACGGCCTCCCCCGTCAGGTTGATGAGGTTTTCCCATATATAGTCCTCAAGGGGAATGCCGTTCTTCGCGCGCTCTATTTGCCTGAGGTGCTCGGGCTCTCCGGGCGCGAGAACCCTATCGAAGCCCGCCGCTGGTGGTACCTGGTGGATCTCCTCCACCATCCTGGAGATCATCTCCAGGAAGAACTCCGCGCCTGCGAACCGCTTGTAGTCCAGTGCGCCGACAAGGTGGCAGAGGTCCCTCTTGGTCTCAAACATGTCGTACATCGGGATGACGTGCGGCCCGAAGGTTCCCCCGGAGAGCGCGCCGGTCAGCGCGTCAACGATTACTCCCAGGCCGTAACCCTTTGCGCCTCCGGCAGGTGTAAAGTAAATCGCCTTGTGGGGGTCGGTGGTGGGATTTCCGTTTTCATCCAGGCCCCAGGTGGCAGGAATCTCCTTGTTCTCCGTCCGCGCCTTAAAGATGTGCCCTCCCGCCACGGTGCTTGTGGCCATATCGAGAACGATCGGTGCGCCGGTCCGGGAAGGTACGCCGAAGCAGAGAGGATTGGTGCCGCAAAAAGGCTTCCGTCCTCCAAATGGCACCACGGCAGGGTCCGTCTGTGAGAATGCCATGCCGATCATCCCGGCCTCTATTGCCTGGGCGGTGTAATACGAAAGAGTTCCGCAATGGCTGCTGTGGTTTATCCCCACAAATCCTACGCCGGTCTCTTTGGCAATCTCCAGAGCAAGGTTCATAGCGTCCCAGACAGCCGGATGCCCCAGCCCGTCGTCCCCGTCTACAGTTGCGGTAGACGGACCGGTTCTTTCGATTTTCTGATTGGGCCGAGGGTCGACCGAGCCGATGCCGAGCCGCTTGATGTAATGCGGCACGCGGATAACCCCGTGGGACTCTACCCCTCGAAGATTCGCGTGTACAAGGCAGCCGGCCACAATGTCGCTGTTACGCTCGCACACGCCGCCTCTAGTCTGAAATATGCTCGATACCAGCGCCCGCAGTTCATCGGGCATTACGGTTCTCATTGCTTTCCTCCCTAAACTTGTGTCCAGGCCGAACTACGCATCAGCAGGCTTCGGCATCCTTCGACAGGCTCAGGATGCGGACCGAAGCAACTGCTGATGCGTGATCTGGGCTACTTTTCGTGGCACGCCTCGAACATTGCCATCAGGTTATCGAGGGGGATATCCGGCGTCATAGCATTTGCGGGGCCGATGATGAACCCGTTCCCGAACGGCCTGCCGAGCATTTCCGTCAGCCTGCGTACCTCGTCCTTGACTTCTTGCGGCTTGCCGAAGACCATAAGGTTCTGAAGGTCTATTCCTCCGCTGAAGGAAACTCGGCCGCCGTACTCCCGTGCCAGCCTCTCGAAGTTCATAGCCATCGGCTGAATGGGATCGAGCACATCTACACCGACTTCTATCAGGTCTTCCACTATCTGCATCACGTTTCCGCAACTGTGGAACACGATGTCCATCCCAAGCCGGTGGATCTCGCCGAACAGCTTTCTGTAGTAGGGCTTGAATATCTCCTGCCACATTCTTGGGTTTATCATAAGGCCTGTCTGCATACCCCAGTCGTCACCAAGGAACATCCCATCCGCGCCTATCTCCGCCCAGTATCGGATCACTTCGAGCAGGAAATCACATATCGCGTCCATCAGCTTCCGCACCTCCGGTTCGTTGGTGTGGAAGTCCATAAACAGGTTCTCCATGCCCCTGAGCGACCGGAGTATCTCGAAAATCCCCAGCACGTTCACTCCGTAGCAGTACTTCGTTGCCCCGTGCATCCCGATCTGTCTTGCTGCGCTCTCCAACCTGCCCGGCCCACGCGGGTCCGGCATCCTGTTCTCCAGGTAGTCGTCGAGGTCTGCCCAGTCTTTGATGGGATGAGCGAGCTGGGTCGCCCCAACTCCGCCGAAGGCATGCCCCCATCGAACTCCTCACTCGTCGGTCCACTGCGCGTCGGACATGCTGACCTCGACAGTATTAATGGGGTCTTCTCTGTCCGGGCGCTGGAAGCCGACCGACCATTCGTAGGGGATGATCGGTTGTCTTCACTGCTTCATCTCCTTTGCTCTTGCGATCCAATGGCGCGCGGCGGCTGTGACCTCGTTCCAACTCCCGCAAGCTACAGCACGAAGCATCTGCATCTCGGTCGTGACTCCAACTACTGCGGCGAAGGCTCCGTTCTGATAGTAGTCCGGCATGTTGTCGAGTGTGACTTTGCCCGCGGGCACTATCCGCACCTCAGGAAACGGCGCGCGGATATAGCCGATGTACTCCGGCCCCACCTGGTAGCACGGGAAGAGCTTAATCAGGTCCGCGCCGAGGTTGAGAGCTTCGCCGATCTCCGTTGGCGTCACGCAGCCGGGCATGGATACTACGCCGTTTCTTACCGCGGTCTCGACTACGGGAGCGGACAGGTTCGGCGAGACTATGACCTGGGCCCCTTCATCTATCGCCATCTGTGCCTGCTCAGGAGTCCTCACCATTCCTGCCGCGAGGACTATATCCTCCTCGTACCGCCGCCGCAGTTCCCGGAGCGCGCTGCAGACATCCGGTGTAGTGAAGGCAACCTCTACCACTTTCGCCCCAGCAGCTATGATAGCCTCGCAAGTGGCAAGCGTCTGCTCCGCCGCTTCGCCTCGCATTATCATCCCCAGCCACTCGGCGTGAATTCGTTCGATGACCTCCGATTTGTTCATATATATCTTTCTCCTGCTATCGCTGAATGCGACCCGAACCGTCGCCGCTCAATAGCTCCTCCACTTCTTCGACTGACGCCAGATTAAAGTCGCCGGGAATCGAGTGCTTTATACAAGCTGCGGCTGTTGCGAACTCGATAGTCCGCTTCGGAGTATAATCGGAGAGCACGCCAAATATAAGCCCTGCTGTAAATGCGTCTCCTCCTCCCACACGGTCCACTATCTGCATTTCATACTCGCGGCTCGTGTGGCACTTCTTCCCATCGTATAAGACCGCGGATAGGCGGTTCACTGATGCCGACAAGGAGTCACGAAGCGAAAGCGCGGCGAGTTCAAATCCGAAGCGGTCCTTCAGCTTCGCGCCGAGTTCCAGGTAAGTCTCGGTTGGGCTGGCCAGTTCTTTTTCGACCCGGATTCCAAATAGCTTCTCAGCGTCCTCCCTGCCGCCGATGAAGACGTCAACGTCCTCCATAACCGCGCTCAGGACGCGGCCTGCCTCTTCGACGGACCAGAGTTTGCTTCTGTAGTTGCAGTCACAGCTTATCTTGACCCCAAGCCTGTCCGACCTCGTGTGACGGCGCCTTCGAGACTACGTAGGCCTCCATCCTGAAGTTCGCAAGCGATACGGCCACGTTCGCTTCCGCTCCGGTGTAGCGCGCCCTGAACTGCTCGGCCACTACGAACCGCTCGTGTCCGAGCGTGTCCAATCTGAGGAGCAGTTCTCCAAACGTTACTACCTTCTTCATAGCGTTGGCCTTCTCACGCGGAGCCGCGCAGTATCCTGACAAGGGCGCCGTGATCGACCGGCGCGGGGTCGAAATTCATCCTGAAACTGAAGTAGGTCAAACTGTCCTCCACTACGGAATCCATATCCCTCTCTGTAAACCCGTAATCGGTCAGGGACTTGTCCAGACCAATTGATGATATAAGTCGCTCAACCTCTTCAATCGCCCGGTCGGCGAGGCTTTCGGTACCGAAATCCTCCGCGCATCCCATCAGCCTTGCCACATCCGCAAGCTTTTCAGCCGCCGCGTTCCGAGAGTGCGCAAGGCACGCAGGCATTATGCACGCTAGGGCTGCCCCGTGAGCAATTCCGTATCTCTTACCGAGTGCCAGTGTAAGCGCATGGGCCGTTATTATCGCATTTGTGGCGAGCGAGACTCCCGCCAGAGTGTCAGCCCAGGCCATTTCGGCGCGGAGGTCAAGGTTGTCCCCGTCTCTATATACTCGCGGAAGTGTCCGGGTGATTATCTTTATGGCCTCCTTGGCGCATAGATTACCGAAGGGGTCCTCGGAGACGGAGAGGTAGCCCTCCAGAGCGTGACTGAAGGCATCGAACCCGCTTGCCGCTGTGACGTAGGCGGGCATTGTGCGCAAAATCTCAGGATCGCAGAAAGCCACCTTGGGAAAGAGGTAATCCGAGATCAGCGCATGCTTGAGTCCCCTTTCATCATCGGCGATGACGGAAGCGCGGCCGATATGGCTCCCGGTGCCTGATGTAGCGGTGATAGCGATTGTCGGCAGGACTGCCGATGTGATTTCCCGTGATCCGCGTACCCGATATTCGAGTATGTGACCCTCGTGGCTTGCGGATACAGCCGCAGCCTTGGCCGTATCGATCGCACTTCCTCCTCCGATGCCGATTATTATGTCGGCTCCAAATTCTTTCGCCATCGAGGCCGCCGCCTCGACTTCGGTGTAGACCGGATCGGGAGATGCCCCGGCAAATACCCGGCATCGGACTCCTGAATCATCGAGGAGCCCGCAGACTCTGTCGGTCACCCTGGACTCTTTCATAGCCCGCTTGCCTGTGACTATCAGCGCTCTCTTGTAGTCGCGCGTGTAGTTTACTATTCGGTCCACGCACCCGGCGCCGAATTCGACCGGCGCCGGCAGGCTCATCGTCCACTGCTGCGCTGCCAGGATTTCTTTACCCTTCATGACTGACTTCCTTCAATCTAATACCAATTGTTCATGGACACGATCCCGATCCCGGACGATCGGTAGCTGACGGCTGACAGCTTCTTTCACGTCTTTCGCGCTCCTTCGCGGTTTTCGCGTTTCAAAGAACAAATCGTTATCTCTGCACTCTGCCCGATGCGTCGCCGCCCATGAGCTTCGTCACCTCGGAAATCGTTACGCGGTTGAAGTCTCCTGAGATCGAGTGTTTAAGGCAGCTCGCGGCCACGGCGAAGTTCAGAGCGTCCTGTTTGCTCTCATACTTCATCAGTCCGTAGATAAGCCCAGAGGCAAAGGCATCGCCTCCTCCCACACGAATATCGCAGATGTCGTATTTTCTGCGCAGAATCTACTCCGTAGTTCGCGAGCGAGACTGCTACGTTTGCCTCGCCTCCTCCGAAGGTGGCCTCGAGCAGAGGAGACTGAAACAGCCTCTCGAACCCGGGCGACTTGAGACGAAGCATTATCTCTCCAAAGGTGACAACACGTTGCATAGCTCTTCTCTCCAGTTCCCTTGATTATTTCTTTTGCAGCAAGTGGAAGGCAAATCCGCCTACCTGGTCCTTGAGATAGACGGCTACCATAGGATCACCCTTCGCCGTGGTCATGTCCACCTCAACTCCCATTCTGCCAAGATAAGCTATCGCTCTTGGCAGGCTGTTCGTTCTGATTGCGATGTGCCCGTTGGCTCCCGGTCCCTTTTCCTTCATCACCTCGAAAGCCGTCCCGGCGAAGTTCGAGCTGTTCCCCTCCTTGACGGGCATGTTGAACATCGAGGCGAGAGTTTTGGCAGTTGAAAGCGACTCGTCCGCGCCGCCGGTGTTGATCCCCACGTGCGCAATCTCGAATCCTAACATGGTGGCCACGGCCTCTCTTGCAAGCCGGGTGATCTCTTCGAAGTTGCCCGCCTTGATAAGGTCCGGCTTCACCATCCAGCTTCCCCCGCAGGCCAAAACCTTGCCGAACGAGAGGTAATCGCTCAGATTGCCTGCGTTTATCCCGCCTGTTGGGATAAACTTGACCATTCCATAAGGGGCGCTTATGGCTTTCAGGGTTTTTATTCCGCCGGATGCCTCGGCGGGAAAGAACTTGACGACCTCAAGCCCCATTGCGACGGCCATTCCAATGTCGGTTGGGCTGCTGCAGCCGGGGGTGATAGGGACTTTGTTCTCAATACAGAACCTGACCACCTGTGGGTCGAATCCGGGGCTTACGACGAATTGCGCGCCGGCGTCTACGGCCCTCCTGGCCTGGTCTGTGGTAAGGACTGTTCCGGCCCCAAGCACGACCTCCGGGAGCTCTGCGGCGACGTTTCTTATCGCCTCTTCGGCCGCTGCCGTACGGAAGGTGATCTCCGCGATCGGCAGCCCACCGTCCATCAGCGCCTTGCAAAGTGGAACCGCATCGCCAGCGTTCTCGATTACTACAACGGGGACAATTCCGATTTCACCGATAGTTTTTAGAGCTTGCTGCATCTTGGTCTCCTGACGAGCCATCGGACAAGCGCGGTCCGCAGCGGGCTTATCGCGCCGCAGATGCGGACTCGAGTCCGACCATCCTGTTGTTCATTCTCTCATCTTTATGAATAACACGCACAGGCCCCGCTTGTCAAGCCAAAATCAACAGGGCCGCGCCTTTTGCTTTGAAGATCGTTTGTGCTAGAATAATCCACAGTGTGAAAATGGGTATCCGGCTGTGCAATTCGTAGATCAAGTAGAGATACATATCAAGGCCGGTGACGGCGGAAATGGGCTGGTAGCGTTCCGCAGGGAGAAGTTTGTCCCACGCGGAGGTCCGGCCGGAGGCGACGGCGGTCGGGGCGGCAGCATTATTATAGAGGCCGACGAGAGTCTCAATACCCTGGTAGACCTGCGTTATAAGAAACACTATAAGGCCGAGCGCGGCGGCGATGGTGGGCCGAACAACAGGACCGGTAAGGACGGGCAGGGCTTTGTTATCAAGGCGCCGGTCGGCACTATAGTGCAGGACAAAGAAACCGGAGAGGCGCTCGCCGACCTGGTAGAGCACGGCCAGAGGGTTGTGGCAGCCGAGGGCGGCCGGGGAGGGCGCGGCAACGCCAGCTTCGCCACATCTACGCTTCAGACCCCACGCTTTGCGGAAAACGGCGATCCTGGAGAAGAGCGGGATCTGTTGCTTGAGCTCAAGCTGCTCGCGGATGTAGGGCTTGTGGGGTTCCCGAACGTCGGCAAATCGACCCTCATCTCTCGCATCTCGGCGGCCAAGCCCAAAATCGCCGACTATCCCTTTACCACGCTTGTGCCGAACCTTGGGGTCGTGCGGGTGGACCGGGAGCGCTCGTTTGTAGTTGCGGACATGCCGGGGCTGATTGAGGGAGCGCACCTGGGGGCTGGGCTTGGGCATCAGTTCTTAAGGCACATCGAGCGCACCAGGCTGCTGGTTCATCTGATCGACGTCTCTGGCGCGACCGGCAGGGAACCGCTGAACGATTTCGACGTCATAAACGAGGAGCTTGCCCGCTTCAGTCCGCAGCTTGCTGAATTGCCCAAGATCGTTGCGTTGAACAAGGTGGACGTGCCGGGCGCTGGCGAGATAGCGGCACGGGTCGCGCAGATCATCAGAGGCAGGGGATACGAAGTCCATCTTATCTCTGCTGTGACCGGACAGGGTGTCCAAGAGCTGATCTATGACCTTGCGCAGAAACTCGAACAGCTTGGGCCGCGCGAGAGGCCGGTCGAAGCGGAGGAGGTAGTTACGTTTACCGCTCGACCCGAGACCGAACGCTGGGAGGTAAAACGGGTAGCCGAGCGCGAATATATAATTGAGGGGCGTCCGGTGGAGATCCTTGTCGCAAGGACGGACCTGGCCAACGAGTATGCGCTCCGCCGGCTGCACAGGCAGCTAGACCGTATGGGCGTGATAGGCGAATTGCGCAAACTGGGGGCTCAAGAGGGCGACACCGTCAAGATTCGTGACGTCGAATTCGAGTTTAGAGATGAAGCCGCAGAGTAAACTGCCTAAGAGAATCGTGGTAAAAGTCGGGACGAGCACCCTTATGGATGGCCGTGGCAGGATTGACTGCGGCTACATAGAGAGCCTCGTCGAGCAGGTAGCCCGGCAGATGAAGGGCGGGGCGCAGTGCATATTGGTGACTTCGGGGGCCATACGCGCGGGCAGTGACAGGCTCGCAATCCACGGACGGCCCCGCACAATCCCGGAGAAACAGGCCGCAGCCGCCGTCGGCCAGGGGCTGCTTCTTCATACTTATACCGAGATATTCGCCACGTCGGGCATCACCGCCGCACAGGTGCTCCTTACCAGAGACGATTTTATCGACCGCGCGCGCTATTTGAACGCTCGAAACACCCTGAACACTCTGCTCCATTACAACTGTGTCCCGATCATCAACGAAAACGATACTGTGGCGGTCGATGAGATCAAATTCGGCGACAATGACACGCTCGCCGCGCTCGTGGCGTCGGCGCTGCACGCCGACCTGCTGATCCTTCTCTCGGATGTGCCCGGACTATGCGACCGCGACCCGGCGACGCCCGGCTGCAAGCTAATCCCAGAGGTGTTGGCGATAACTGCCGAGATCAGGGCAATTGCAGGAGACGCTATCGGCGACGCCGGCACGGGCGGGATGCGAACCAAGATAGAAGCTGCCGAGATCGCAACGAGCTCAGGGGTAGAGATGGTAATCGCCGACGGCAGGAAACCGTCCGTTATAGATGAGATCGTAAAGCGAGAGGCCATCTGCACGAGGTTCATTCCAGGCGGCAGCAAGCTCTCCAGTAAGAAACGCTGGATCGCGTTCTCAACTCCGATCCGAGGCAAGATCATCGTAAACGAAGGTGCGAAGCGAATGGTGGTAGGAAACGGCAAGAGCCTCCTTCCCGCCGGAATAGTGGATGTGTC
>JACPPP010000102.1 GCA_016190935.1 Armatimonadota bacterium
CAGTTACAGTCGGCTACAGGCCGGAGAGCGTATGCCTGAAGAGGACTTCCACCTCTCTAGCCATGCACGCTCACAGGCGCACACCGGGCCGGGGATGGATATCCCCAGCCATCATCGGCCCCCCTTTTCGCGTCCTTCGTGCATTTCGCGTCTTCGTGTTTCAAGAACCCGACAAACTACTATTCGGCTTCCGCCCCGCTTTCTGAGATCAGGGATACGGCAAACTCCGCTGCTTTCACGAGGTCAGCGATGGCGATGTGCTCCTCTCGCGAGTGCGCGCCCCCATAGCCGACGCCTATCACCACTGCGGGCACGCCCTTCTCGTTGTAGATGTTGGCGTCGCTTCCGCCTCCGCCGTTGATCATCTCGGCCTCGATTCCAATAGTCCTGGCCGCCCTCTGAGCGAGCTTCACAGGAGCATCCTCTGGAGTCCAGCGGTAGGTCGTATATTCCCGTTTGACCTCGATATCTACCCCCGCGCCTATCTCTTTGGCCGCGTCGTGAAACAAGCGGACCATATGCTCGACCTGCGCCGCAAGTTTCGCCTCGTTGCGGCTCCTCGCCTCTGCGAGAACCTCCACCTCGTCCGGCACGATGTTCCGCGCCTTGCCGCCATTGATAACTCCGACGTTCGCCGTCGTCTCCTCGTCTATCCGCCCCAGCTTCATATCGGCTATTGCCTTGCTTGCGGCGATGATGGCGTTTGTGCCGTCCTCAGGGTGTATGCCTGCGTGCGCGGCCTTGCCGAAGACCTTCACCAACAAATTCTCGTGCGACGGCGCCGACACCACGACCCCCGCAACCGGCTTCTCCGTATCGAAGACATAGCCCGCATCGGCACTTATGTCCGAGGCTGAGACCTCTTTCGCCCCCATTATGCCTATCTCTTCAGCTATGCTGAAGACTATCTGCAGGCTGTGAAAAGGAACATCCTTTTCCACCACGACACGCGCCGCCTCGAGAATCGCGGCCACACCCGCCTTGTCGTCGGCTCCAAGAATAGTCCTGCCGTTCGACCTTATGATGCCGTCCTCGGTCACAACTGGCTCGATGCCCTCCGTAGGCTCGACCGTATCCATGTGCGCCGAGAGGAACAGGCGAAGCCCCTTCTCAAGCCGGCCCTGCATTGTCGCGATCAGGTTGCCCGCATTTCCGCCAATCCTCTTGCCCGCGTCGTCCTCCCTTACCTCAAATCCTAGCTCTTTGAGTTTTGGCTGCAGATAGTCCACAACGCCGCGCTCGCACTTCGACGGGCTGTTTATCTTTACCAGGTCCAGAAAACTCCTGACCAGCCTTTCTTCGTTAACCATTTACGCTACCTCGTGATAGTAACCTTCGTCAGTCCGCGCGGATTGTCCGGGTCGAGCCCTTTTGTAGCCGCAAGATAGTAGGAGAAAAGCTGTCCGACCGTGATGTATGCTATCGGGGAGAAAATGTCGTCGAGGCTGAATGGCAGCCGGAACTTCGTGGTCGCCAGTTCAAGGATTTCTTCCGTATCGGAGACTACGATTAGTTCTGCGCCCCTTGAATGGAGGCGCTCGGCGATCTCGAACATTGATCGGTAGCTTTGGCCGGAGGGAGCGAAGAGGATGCAGGGAAGCCCCTCTTCTACGACAGCGATAGGCCCGTGCAGGAAATCCACCGAGGAGTACGGGTCCGCGCTCATATAAGAGGTTTCGGCGATCTTGAGAGCGGTCTCGAATGCCGTGGCCCTATTGGTGCCTCTCGCAAGCACTATGCACTCGTCCATGTAGCGATAGCGCTCGGCGCGCTCTGCAATCTCGGGTTCGCAGCAGTCGAAAATCCTCTGTATGCAGTCTGCGGTACGGAGCAGTCCGTCCACAAGATCGCTGCGTTCCAAGCAGGCTGCGGATAGCAGGCAGAGAAGGGCAAGACTTGCAGTGTAGCTCTTGGTCGCCGCGACGCTCTTCTCGGGCCAGGCGTGGCAGAGCAGGCACGATTCGGCCGCCCTCGTGATCCCGGACTGCGGCTCGTTTGTAATACACGCCGTGATTGCTCCAAGCTCCCTCGACCTTTCCAGGTATTCGATCACGTCGGCGGCCTGGCCCGACTGCGATATTCCGATAACCAGCGCCGCGTCAAGCCGCAGCTTCGCGTGATATAGCGTAAAAACTGACGGGGCGGCGAGCGCAATCGGCAGCCCGTTCACCATCTCGAAGAGATATTTTCCATAAGTCGCGGCGTTGTCGGAGGTCCCGCGCGCAGCCAATACGCCTAAGGAGACGTTCCTTTCCCTGACCTTCCTGGCAATATCCTCGACCCTCTCCCGCTCCTCGCGTACAAGCCTCCGTATTACATCAGGCTGCTCGTGTATCTCATCCAGCATATAAGACATTATTGTTGCTCCATTAACATTACGAGACACCCCCTGGGATTTCTCGCGCGATTGACCATGCGGCAGCTAAAGGATATTCTATTGTACAGCGCCCGGCTGAGTCAAAGGAAAACGTCAGGCCAACAGGAGCATCGTTTTTAGCATATTCAAGGCATCCTGAGCCTGTCGAAGGGTGCCGTCTACGAAGCGCCGCACCTTTCGTGCTTCGACACGCTCATCCTTCGACAAGCTC
>JACPPP010000103.1 GCA_016190935.1 Armatimonadota bacterium
CCACCCCACCTCACGGTGACGCAGTTACAGTCGGCTACAGGCCGGAGAGCGTATGCCTGAAGAGGACTTCCACCTCTCTAGCCACGCACGCTCACAGGCGCACATCGGGTGCGATATCATCATCGCACCCGAAACAGAATCCCTGCGGTTTCAAATCGCACCCTTCTGTTTCGCGCGCGATCAAGGTTTACTCATCGCTCATAGCTCGTAGCTGACCGCTACTTCTTGACATACTTCCTCTTGCTCTTGTTGAACCCCTGAGACCTCTTCTTGGCATCGTACTGCCACTCCCCGGTCTTGCCGCGGGTGTGGAAGCAGTGGTAAGAGCTCAGGATCGATGCCACAAGCCTCCTTGTCGCCCGCCTTACCAGGTTTACCTCGGTAAACAGCGAGACAAACCCGATGCCCTTTCTGTAGTGCTCAAGTATCCGCGTTATAATGTCGAATAGAGGGGCATCACGAGATTCAGCTTCGTCCTTGAGATCAAGAAGCTCAAGGAGCCTGCTAGTCGGCACGAAGATAAGCGCGTCGGTCCTGTTGTCGTAGACGAACCGGTATTCCCCAGACCGCCCTGTTTTGTGGATCTCGAAGGCTGCGCCTGAGATCGGCATATCGTCAGTGTACCAATCCTTCATACCGTACATGAGCCGCGTCTTGTTGTTGACCCATACGTCTCTTCGCATTCCTCCGTCGATCAGTGTGATATGTATGATCTCCGGCTCCGTTCCGAAGAAGTCCGGGTGGAACTGAATGAGCGGCATTGTGCCGGCAAGCTTGTGGTGGTATTTGAGCACCGCGCGCTGATATTGATCGAGCGGCTGGTACTGTGTCTCTTCGGGATCCTCGTCTCCCACATCCTGAACGAGCGGGTTTAGGATCTCCTGCCTCAAACCAGATTCCAACCCCTCGTCCTCAAGCTCCTGGTCGTAGACATCTCCTTCAGGAGTCTCGAATGGCGTGTGTAGTGGGATCGCAAGCGCCGCCGGCGCCTCCAATATCTCCTCGGGAATGCTTCCGGCAGGTCTCCAGCGGTCCGGGCCTACCCGGATGACGCGCTCCTCACCCTCAAGCGCCTGCTTCAAACTCTCGAGCGCCTCATCGTAACCGGGCTCGCCGGAGGATATCTCGATTACGCTCTCCAGAATCTCCTCCGCATTTAGAGTGCCGCCGCTCTTCAGCACCAGGTCCACAATCTCATCCCTATCAGCCTCAGTGACCGTCACCGGCCCGGCCTCAGCTTGCTCCTCGACTTCAATCGGCATCTCTTCAATTTCGGTGGCAATATCCTGCAGCGTCTTCATAAGCTCTTTCTTGTGCTTGGAGCTTACTGCCTGCTGATTTGACAGGATCTCGATTTTCTTTGACCCCGCTATTGTGGAATAGAACTCGACGGGATCGTATTCATCCCTCATGGATTCCCACGCGAGATAGCCGAGCGCCTTGAGAGGCACAGCGCCGCCCGCAGCGGACAGCGCCTTCTCAGCCGAGCCCGCAATGTCGTCAGCGCTCCATTCGACACTTCCGGCGCCCTTGCGGTAGGACTCTATGTCCGATTCTTCCATAAAGTTGTCGAACAGCACATCCTCAGGCTCGTCGGACTCCGCGATAACCAGCCACTTGGAAAGGCCATAAGTATCTCCACCGGCGGAGAAGAACTTGTCCTGCGAAGACAGCAGCCGAGGCGCAATCTCCTCATAATACCTGACAGGCCTGCGGTATACATATGCCAGTTCCTGCGCAAGCGCAGAAAAGACCATAGGCCGGCCGTGGCTTTCGATAATATTCTCGACTACTCGTTCAAAAGGCCGCTGCGTATCCTCAAACCTGGTGGCAAGGGTCCAGCGCCGCTCTGTAGATTCAAACCGAGCGCTCGTTATCAATATATGGCGCACCACCCGGAGCGTCAAATCCTCCATACCCATGTCGCGGAGTATTTCGCCCGTCTTTGCCGGCTCTTCCCTTCCAACCAGCGTGTCATAAATCCGGTCTTCCAGATAAACCCTGGCAGCCGTGCGCATCGTATCCTCTATGTCTATCTTAACTGCAGATGTACCCACTTATATTCCTCCTGACCCGGCGTAGCCGGAACCAATTTAATCATGAAACCAGGTGTTGCCCGTCCAACCCATGATACCCGAACCGGGGAAGCGGGGAATGGTCTGAGACGGGGAATTCCAGATTCCCCGCCTCCCCGGTTCAGGAGGTGTTATTTTGCCATCCATGTTTTATCTAACAACACCTTCTTCCGTGTTTCCATAGACTGACTATACCAATTCCGCCACGAGATCATACACCACAGCCTGAACGACCTTCGCGCGGACCATTTCTCCCGGCCTGGCAGCGCCACCGACTAACGCCACAGTCCCATCGACCTCCGGGGCCTCTCGATAGCTTCTGCCGCTGCTCGGCGACTCGACCAGAACGTCTAACTCGCGCCCAAGCATCCTCCTGTTTCGCTCAGTCGAAATCTTCTGTGCAAGCTGCATCAATCTATCGTACCGGTGGCCGGCCGTCCTTTGAGCAACCTGATCCGGCATCTCCGCTGCCGGGGTCCCATCTTCAGCCGAATACTTGAAGGCGCCGATCCGGTCGAACTCGATCTCCTTTATGAACGAAAGGAGGTTTTCGAACTCCCGCCTGCCCTCGCCCGGAATGCCCACTATAAGCGACGTCCTGAGCGCAGCGTCCGGGCAGGCATCTCTGATCTTCCTGACAAGCTCCAGATATTCCCGCCGGCTGCCGCGCCGGTTCATCGCCGCCAGCATCCGGTCGTCACCGTGCTGGAACGGGATATCAAGGTATTTGCAAACCTTGTGCTCCGCCGCAACCAGCTCGATAAGCTCATCCGTGATTCTGGTCGGGTAGCAATAGAGCAGCCTGATCCAGCGCAGTCCGTCTATCTTTGCCAGTTCCCGGACGAGCCTTGCCAGGCTCCAGCCGTCGATATCTTCTCCGTATCTGGTGATGTCCTGCCCTACCAGGTTGACTTCGAGCACTCCTTCTGCGGCCATCCTCTCGGCCTCCGCTAGGACGAGCTCAGGTGGTCTGCTGCGGAACCCTCCCCTGATGTCCGGGATTGCGCAGTAGGAACACCTGTTATCGCAGCCATCGGCGACCTTAAGGTAAGCCATCCACGGGGGAGTAGACCTGATCCGTCCGCCGTTTTGAGGCCAGCTCATACCAGGCGGGCGACTATCGATCACCCTCGATCCCGCAAGCGCGCGCTCTATGGCGTTCGGCAGTTCCGCAGCCCTGCCTACCCCGACAAAGGCATCGACCTCTGGGATTTCTCTCTCAAGCTCAGCCGAATATCTCTGAGATAGGCAGCCTGCTACAACGACGGACCGGGCCCGCCCTCCAGCCTTGAGGCGCACAGCCCGCAAGATTGCCTCTATCGATTCCTCTTTTGCGCTATCTATAAACCCACAGGTGTTGACAACTACCACATCGGCCTGCTCCGGTTCCGCCTCAAGCTCATACCCCGCAGCCGACATCACCCCAAGCATCTCTTCCGAGTCTACCAGGTTCTTAGGACAACCCAGGCTTATTAGACTTACTTTTATGTTTCTTTCCGTCCTCTCCGCGCCCTCCGCGTTTCGGGCCGGGGATGGATATCCCCGGCCATCGTGACCGATCTATATCTCATGCTGCTACCGACACCCGATCCGCCTCGGCAGATGGTTCAGGGATAGACATTCCTTCGGCCTTCAGCCCCTCGATATGAAACTCAATGGCTTCGCGGACAAGACGGGTCGTCTCCTCACGTGTATCACCCGCCGCTATGCAACCTGGCAGGTCAGGAACATACGCGGACCAGTTGCGCCCAGCCCTCTCAAAGATCACTAGGTATTCTTTCATCGCTTGTCTCCAAGTTGTGCCTGTTTCCAAATGCTTCTCAGCGTATCGGCTGACAAATCCTTGTTCGGATGCCCGGCGACTGTCACCAGTCCCTGCTTGCTTGGATGTTTATACTGCCGATGGCTGCCCCGGATACGCACAATGTACCACCCGTCGCTCTCTATGCGCTTTATTACGTCGCGGATCTTCAACTATTTTTAACCCAATATCTCGATGAAGTTAACTTCCCTTAGATGGACCGGGGATGCAGGTACCGGCCATCAATTTCCACTGAGTCCATTCCGCGTTTTCCGTCCTCTCCGCGCCCTCCGCGTTTCAAACATCCTCTTCTTCGTCTTCCTCATCATCGTACCGCAGCCCCGATGGCCCGCCGAAAAGCCGGTCCATATCCTGCTTGCTGATCAGCACTTCTCTCGGCTTGGCCCCGTCCAGCGGGCCGACGATGCCCTGCATCTCCATCGCATCGACAAGCCTCGCGGCACGTGTGTAGCCTATCTTGAACTTCCGCTGGATCATCGAAGTTGAGGCGTACCCGCTTGTCACGATCATCCGAACCGCCTGCTCATAGATGGGGTCGGTCAGGCCGCCCTCGTCATCGCCGCCGTGACCGCCAGCCAGCACGTCCGTAGCTTCAATCGTATAGATCGGCTTGCGCTGCTCCTTCAAGAAATCGACTACGGCGTGTATCTCCTTCTCGCTGACGTAGCAGCCCTGGATTCTCGACGGTTTCTGCGCGTCTATCGGCAGGAACAGCATGTCCCCCCGGCCTATCAGCCGCTCGGCGCCGTTTTGGTCTATGATCGTCCGGCTGTCAACCTGCGACGACACCGCAAAAGCTATCCTCGATGAAATGTTGGCCTTGATAAGCCCCGTTACGACATCCACCGACGGCCTCTGTGTCGCCAGCACAAGGTGGATTCCCACCGCTCGGGCAAGCTGCGCCAGACGGCAGATCGACGTCTCAACTTCCGCCGCCGCCTGCATCATAAGGTCGGCAAGTTCATCAACTACTATTATCAAATACGGAAGACGCTCACCATCCGGCATCTTCTCGTTATAGCTTTGAATGTTCCGGCAGCCGGATTTTGCTATCAGCTCGTAACGGCTGTCCATCTCCTTAGTCGCCGCTCGTAAAATCCCGGCCGCCTGCCGGGCATCGCGCACTACCGGGCATGCAAGGTGCGGGATACCGTCGAACAGGCTCAACTCCACCCTCTTCGGGTCCACAAGTATCATCTTCAGTTCGTCCGGCGTCGCTCGATAGAGCAGGCTCATAATGAGCGCGTTAAGACAGATACTCTTTCCGGCGTTCGTAGCCCCGCTTATCAGCATATGAGGCATTCTCGAAAGATCCGTCACCTTCACCTCGCCGGAGACATCCTTGCCGAGAGCAAAGGTAAGTACAGTCGGTCCCGCGCGGAAGGTTTCGGAGTCGATCACTTCCCGCAGGCCCACGATACCCGCATTCTTGTTCGGCACCTCGACGCCGATGGCCGATTTTCCCGGAATCGGCGCCTCTACGCGGACATCTATCGCCGCAAGCGACATCGCCAGGTTATCGGCCAGGCTGACGATCTTGTTTACCTTGATCCCGGCCCCGAGGCGCACTTCATAGCGGGTGATAGTCGGCCCGTGGGCTATCTCCACGACATCCCCCGAAACCCGGAACTCCTCGAGGGTCCGCTCGATGACCTCGACGTTCTCCTGCAGCTCAGCCTCGACGCGCACCGGAGGCGGCTGGGGCTCTGCCAGAAGGGAAAGCGGCGGCAGGCGATATTCTCCCTGCTCAACGTCAGTCTCCGGTTCATCCTGCACTACAACGGGCCGCGGCACGTGGCCTACACTGACCGGTATAGGCCGCTCATTAGGCCTGACCGGCGCTGTATCGGTCTCCTGCCCGTCCTTCCTGATGAGCCTGGGGAGAAGCCGTATTTTTTGCGGAGCCTCTTCCCGCCCGTTCTGAGCTTGCAAGGCTTTAGACCTGCCTGATGCCTTTGCGCCGTTCTTGCGCGGCTGAGAGGACGCGGCAAGCCTTTCGCGTGCAACGTCTGCCCCTGCTCCAAGTGTGTCCCGCAGCCAGCCTATAACTCGCGCAAGTGGCACGTCTACCGCAAGATAGATAGCTATTACGCCCACAAGCGCCAGCACTATCTTGCCCGGCATAACTCCGACAGACTGCTCCAGCCCCCAACCGATCAGGTAGCCGGCAATCCCACCGAGTTCCTCAAATGCAGTCGTGTGCAGCCCACTGAGCCCCTTCCATCCGATGAAGACGAGGAAAAGAAGCGTTCCACCGATACCGGCATTGCGAGACCACGCGATGACCGGCCCGGCGATGAACATTATTCCAATCAGGCCGCACAGGAAGGGGAAAACGAAAGCGCCGACTCCCACCGCATTGGTCAGGCCCTCCTTGATCGAGTAGCCGACCGCGCCGCTTCCTTCCGGCCAGAGCAGGCTGAACAAAGTGATCGGGCACAGGAATACCAGAACTATGCCGATTATGTCAAAAAACTGGTTCTTATTCCTGGATTTGCGCTTGCGGCGGGTCTTTCGCAAGGGAACCTACGTCCTTTCGGCATCTAACCCGACTTATTCACAATCATCAGCTGGCTTCGGCAGACAAGCAATCCG
>JACPPP010000118.1 GCA_016190935.1 Armatimonadota bacterium
GGTATGCACATCAGTATCAGTGCGGTAGTATATCTCTACGAAGGTACTCTCTGCCTCACTACGATACAGAAAAACCGAAGCCTGCTGATGCTCGTGAATAATTCGGGTTAGGGTAACCACATTTCCAGGAGGTGGACTTAAGTGGCCAAAACCGTAGGAATCGACCTTGGAACTACTAACTCGGTGGTTGCAGTAATGGAGGGCGGCGAACCGACAGTCATTGCAAACGCTGAAGGCAGCAGGCTCACACCATCGGTCGTCGCTTTCACGAAGGGCGGGGAGCGGCTGGTCGGCGTTGGAGCCAAGCGGCAGGCGGTCCTGAACCCTGATCGCACGATCTCTTCGATCAAGCGTGAAATGGGCACGGACCATAAGATCACCATAGACAACAAGCAATATACGCCGGAGGAGATATCCGCGATGATCCTGCAAAAGCTGAAGACGGACGCCGAGGCGTATCTGGGCGAATCTGTCACGAGCGCGGTAATCACTGTTCCCGCATACTTCAACGATGCGCAGCGTACAGCTACAAAGACCGCCGGCGAGATAGCGGGACTGAATGTCCTGCGCATCATCAATGAGCCGACCGCGGCATCTCTCGCCTACGGGCTCGACAAGAAGAGTGCTGAGACTATCCTTGTGTGGGATCTCGGAGGCGGAACGTTCGACGTCTCAGTCCTGGAGGTCGGCGAGGGAGTCTTTGAGGTCAAGGCAACGTCCGGTGACACGCGTCTCGGCGGTGATGACTGGGATCAGAGGATCGTGGACTACATCGCCGACGAGTTCAAGCGGGAGCAGGGAATTGACCTCCGCAAGGACCGGCAGGCCCTTCAGAGGCTGCGCGAGGCGGCGGAGAAGGCAAAGGTTGAGCTTTCCACCGTCGTCAGCACGAGCATCAATCTTCCGTTTATCACAGCGGATGCGGAGGGGCCGAAGCATCTGGATATGACGCTCACACGGGCGAAGTTCGAGGAGCTGACGCATGATCTGGTCGAAAGATGCGTCGGACCGTTCAAGAGGGCTATAGAAGACGCCAAGCTCAGCGTGGACAACCTAGATGAGATCATCCTCGTGGGCGGCGCAACCAGAATGCCGATGATCCAGGAGTTGATCAAAAAGCTCTCGAACGGCAAGGAGCCGAACAAGGGAGTCAACCCGGACGAGGTGGTTGCAGTCGGAGCTGCGATACAGGCAGGTGTTCTGGGCGGCGAAGTCAAGGACGTGGTGCTGCTTGACGTGACGCCGCTTTCGCTTGGAGTCGAGACGCTGGGCGGAGTCATGACCAGGCTCATAGATCGCAATACGACAATACCAACCAGAAAGAGCCAGATCTTTACGACGTCGGCCGACGGCCAGACTGAGGTAGAGATTCACGTTCTGCAGGGTGAGCGCGAGATGGCACGGGATAACAAGACGCTGGGAAGGTTCCATCTTACGGGCATTCCTCCCGCGCCAAGAGGCATCCCGCAGGTCGAGGTGGCGTTCGACATAGACGCGAACGGCATCGTGAATGTCTCAGCCAAGGACCTTGCTACTCAGCGCAGCCAGTCGATCACGATCACAGGATCGACCAGGCTCTCTAAAGACGAGACCGAGCGGATGGTCCGTGAGGCTGAGTCGCACGCCGAGGATGACCGCCGCGCAAGAGAGGCTGCGGAGGTGCGGAATAGAGCCGAGCAGTTGGTCTATATGACGGACAAGAACCTCCGCGATCTCGGGGACAAAGTTCCCGCGGATGAGAAATCGAGGATCGAGAGCGCTATGAACGAGCTCCGCGAGGCGATCAACTCCAACGATACGGATAGAATCCGGTCGGCGAGCGATAGGCTTCAGCAGGAATCTTACAAGCTCTCCGAAATGCTCTACCAGCAGGCATCGCAGCAGTACGCCGGCGCGGGCGCTGAGACAGGGAGCAGTGAGTCGTCGGGCGACGAGGAGTCTGCCGGCGGCGAAGAGGTAATCGACGCAGAATTCAAGACCGACTAATAATACAACGACGACTTCAACCGGGCCAATGAATTCGCGGTTACGCTCTTTTGGTGGGACCGGATTTCCCCTTGTTGGGGCCGGATTTATGGAGATTGATAAATTAATCGGGTATATTGCGATGATTTGTTATCATGCTGAAACACGAAGGCCGCGAAGAAGCACGAAGTTCACGAAAGGTGGCATAAGTAAGATAACGGCTTGATTGTCTAAGTCTCCACCTTACAAGACTTTCGTGTTTTTCGAGCTTCTTCGTGTATTTCGTGTTTCAACATGCCACAACATACTAACCCTGTAAATTCATCAATCCTAATGATATCCGGCCCCAACAAGGGGACCGATCCAGAGTCGGCGCAGGCCGGCTTCGTGCTCTTGTTGCTGCGGTTTCAACCGCCCGGTTGCAAAAATTAAAACAAAACAAACAAATCACTCGATGGAGGGATAACACGATGGTAATCGCACGATGGGATCCGTTTAGAGACCTTGAAGAACTACAGGAGCGTGTTAACAGGCTGTTCCAGGACCGGATGGGTCGAGGCGAACCTCGCGAACGAGCCTGGGCCCCGGTAGTTGACGCTTACGAAGACGAGAATAATATCGTGCTTCGCGCCGAACTGCCCGGGATGAAGAGAGAGGACATCAATATCGAGGTCACCCAGGACTCGCTCACCATAAGCGGCGAGCGCAAGTTCGAGGAAGACAAGAAAAACTATGTCCGGGTGGAAAGGCCCTACGGCCCGTTTGCCAGAACGTTCGCCATCAACACGCCGGTCAACACGGCAAACGTGAAGGCAACCTATAAAGATGGGATTCTGGAGCTTATAATCCCAAAGGCCGAGGAGACCAGGCCGAGGAAAATCCAGGTCTCGGTTGAATGAGCGATGAGCAATGGGCGATGAGTGACGAGGTAACAGGTAATAGGTAACAGGTAACAGGTAACAGGTAACAGAGTGTCTTCCCATCACCCATGACC
>JACPPP010000127.1 GCA_016190935.1 Armatimonadota bacterium
AGATAAGGCGGATAGTGGCGCTGGCGGCGTAAAGACAGAGGGAACAGACAAAGCAGAGGGATAAATGCGTCTTCTGAAGGCTAAGACACGCCTGAAGAGCCGAAAATGGGGTGGATGACGGGCGAAAACCGACTCTCGGACATCTCTCCAAGCCGCCAAAGCAGGTCAATGCCCGGCAACTGCTCACTGGACACACAATTTCGCCGTTTATCGCAACAGCCTTTGTTACCTGTTACCTGTTACCTGTTACCTGTTATCATAGGAGATTTCTATATGTCAGACGAGACTTGCAAAGATAAGAACGGGATAAGCCGGAGGGATCTTCTGACCAAGAGCGCCCTTGGGACATTTTTCGCCGCAATCGCCGGCACGGTGCTTGGTTTCCCGGTATTACCTAAGCCCATCGTATCTCCGGGACCGTCGCGAAAATACAAACTCGGAACTCCGGAAGAGTTTCCTGCGGGAACGGCTTTGAAGATGGATAAGGAGAACTTCTTCCTGTTTCGTGACGAGGAAGGGTTCTTTGCAATAACTGCTATCTGCACCCACCTGGGGTGCATAGTGTCCCAGTCACAGGACGGCTTCGCATGTCCCTGCCACGGGTCCCGTTTCTCAGCAGACGGACGGGTGGTGGGCGGACCGGCGCCCAGGGCGCTTCCCTGGCTTAAGGTCTCTCTTACGCCCGATGGGAAGCTGATGGTCGATGCCGAACAGGAAGTCGCCGTCGGCACAAAGTTTATGGTATAAGAAGTGTTTTCGGAGGAGTCCTAAATGCAGAAACCTGCGCTGGCACAATTTGTGGAGAATCTGAAGTCCACTCCCGGAGAACTACGGCGGGCGCTGCTCAAGAACGGGCTGCCCAAGTCCGAGCGGGAGCGTTCGCACATGAGCTTCCACAACTTCTTTCTGCATATGCAGAGCGTCAAGGTGCACAAGCACAGCCTGCGGTGGAGTTACACCCTGGGACTTGGGATCATAGCCACTGCGTCCTTTATCATACTTCTTGTCACGGGCATTCTGCTGATGGTCTACTACAAGCCGTCCACCGATCTGGCGTACTCTTCCATCAAGGATATCAACTATGTAGTCTTCGGCGGACGGATTACCAGAAATGTGCACCGCTGGGCCGCACATATAATGGTCATTGCAGTATTGCTCCACATGGCAAGAGTGTTTTTTACAGGTTCGTATCGTCGTCCTCACGAGGTGAACTGGCTGATCGGCCTTGGGCTACTTGTGGTTACGCTGGCTTTGAGCTTCACAGGCTACATCCTGCCCTGGGACCAGCTTGGCTATTGGGCTGCCACTATCGGCGCTAATATAGCCCAGTCTCCACGTGAGATTACGGACGCGCTTGGGATAACACATATTATCGACATCGGCGGGCTCCAGAAAGAACTCCTGCTCGGCGCGAGTTTTGTAGATGAGGACGCTCTTCTGAGGTTCTATATGCTTCACTGCATATTCCTGCCTTTGCTGCTCACGGTGCTGATGGGGGTTCATTTCTGGAGGATACGAAAAGACGGCGGGATTTCGAGGCCGGAGAGCCTGGACAGGCCCGGCAGCCCGGATTACAAGCCGGTCCGCCCTGGAGTCTTCCAGCCGGGGCCGGGAAAGACCTACGGCCTGATGGCTGTAGTGAAAGGCACGAGGCCCACGGTCGGCTCAGCGCCTGAGAACACGGTAATGGCCCTGCCGCACCTGTTGTATGCGGAAGCCGCAGTCTTTATGCTCACTACGGCTATCGTGCTGGTACTCGGATTCTACCTGAACGCTCCGCTCAAGGAGTTAGCGAATCCGGTCGTTCCGGAAAATCCGGCCAAGGCGCCCTGGTACTTCCTGGGGCTTCAGGAATTGGTATCCTACTCAGCCTTTATGGGCGGGATTGGTATTCCCACGATTGTGGTCATAAGCCTGGCGCTGCTCCCGTTTCTCGATAGGAAGGGATCCGACACCGGAATCTGGTTCGGCGGCGCAGCGGGGAGGAAGGTATTCTGGCAGTCTATCGCGTTCGGCACGGCGGTGACGGTCGGACTGCTGATATTCACTATCACACAGGGATGGCTGCGCAACTGGTTCCCAAACGTTCACCAGCTTGTGATTGTCGTCTTCAACCCCGGCACTGTCCTGGTTGTGCTTTACGCCTGGTGGTCGATATTCAACCTGAAGCGGCACAATTCGATCCGTATGGGAGCGATTGCGATGTTCACGGTCTTTCTGGTGGGATTCATACTGCTTACATACGTTGCCGCGATACATCGCGGACCCAACTGGGAGTTCTACTGGTCACACAGCCAGTGGCCGCCGCATTAGCGGGGGTTGGGTGATGGGTGATAGGTCATGGGTCATGGGTCATGGGGCAGGGAACACCCTCTGTTACCTGTTACCTGTTACCTGTTACCTATCACCTGTCGCCTGTTCCCTGTCTCGGAGGATAGATTAGTTGCCTATAGATAATCCAGATCAAGATATATCGCGAGGGATGAAGTGGCTCATGCTGGTCTCCAGCCTGGTTGTGCTGGCGCTTCTGGTCGGGGTGATCAAATCCAACGTCTTCACGGAGTGGAGGGCGCATCAGAAGGAGTATCGAAAGCTGCTTTTGGCCAAGGCTGAGGACGAAGCCAGCCGGGAGTCGGCAAAGAGCTTCGATGTCCGCATGCAGCAGGCGGTTGTTCCTGAGCTGAAGGCTACGGACCGCTGCATCTCCTGCCACACAGGTATCGATGACCCGAGAATGGCTGACGAGAAGCAGCCCTACCGTACGCATTCGGGAACCCTGCTGGAAGACCATCCGGTTGGGAAGTTTGGATGCACAGTGTGCCACAGAGGTCAGGGCCTTGCGGTTACGAACGAGGAGGCCAAGGCGGTGCACGCCTATTGGGATTACCCGATGCTGCCTGATAATCTTACGCAGGCTTCCTGCGGCCTTTGCCACGATCCGAAGTCGCTCAAGGGGCGCGGCGGGAATGTCCTTGCCCGCGGCGCGGAACTCTTCGAGACTCGTGGATGCCGTTCGTGCCATAAACTCGGAGGCCGCGGTGGAGCGCTCGGAATTGCGCTCGATAATGAGGGGAGGAAGGTTATCCATCAGCTAGTTCTGACCGACCTGAAGGGTGAGCATACCGTGTGGAACTGGCTGGTCGAGCACTTCCGTGATCCTCAAGCCATAGTGCCGACGAGCCTTATGAGGAACCCGACGCTCACGGAGCCCGAGATAGAAGCGTTGACGACCTATATGCTTTCGCTCACCACACAGACGTTCCCGAACGAGTACATTGCTTCGGACAAGGTGGAGCAGAAGTATGCCGAAATCTATCCGCAGAAGCCGGACGCAGAGAAGCTATATGCGCAGTTCTGCTATTCTTGCCATGAGTCCGGAACGTACGGCCGTTGGGACAAGGTATCCAAGCGTTTCATTCCGGCGATCAGAGGCAGCGGGCTGGCCGTAAGCCCGGCAGGCTTCCTGGAAAAGCAGGTCCGTCTCGGACGTGAGGGAACTCAGATGCCGGGATGGCATCAGCAAGCAGGTGGACTCAGAGATGCTGAGATTACGGCTCTAGTCGCGTACCTTCGAGCAGGAAACCAGCCGGTAACTGAGATGTGGGCACCGAAATCTGCGGGGGACATATCGCGAGGCCAGGGACTCTATGCGCAAAACTGCCAGGGCTGCCACGGAGCCGCTGGCAAGGGAGGAATAGCGCCTGTACTCGCCAGCCCGAGCTTCCAGCAGGCCGCATCGGATGCGTTTATCGTCACTACGGTCCGAAACGGCAGGCCGGATACCGCAATGCCCGCGTTCCAGCGCCCTGGCAAGACCGGCCTGTCCGACAAGGACCTGACCGACCTGCTGGCGTACGTGCGCTCGATGAAATAGGCGCTTCTGACTGAAATCATGTGCAAAACGCACAGCTTCTTAACCACGAAACCACGAAAGGAATAGAAAACACGAAAAGGATTATTAACTACTGAAGCATCCTGAACCGCTGAGACGCTGAAGGCAGATGAGGTCGCTGAGAGCCACCTTCTGGACTTTGCACTTGTCACTTGTCACTTTCGTGTTTTCTTTAGGTTTTCGTGTTGTCGTGATTAAAGGAGTTCCAGGTTCCGGCTAGGCCGGGTTAGGAGACACTATGCAGAAGCATATTACGATAGAAGCTGAAGTCGAAGAGAACCGCGAAGGGACGGAGCCGGAGGCGGGAAAGATTTCCAGGCGGCAGTTCCTGGGAGCAGTGGGGGCGTCGTCCATTCTCGCGTTCCTGCCGGGCTGCCTGAAGAAGGACAATCCCAATTTCGTGAACCTTAACGGGGTGTTCGACCCGCTCAGGGTCTATCCGTACAGAAGCTGGGAAGACCTCTACAGGGACCAGTGGAAGTGGGACAAGGTCGTCCGCTCGACCCACTCCGCAAACTGCACGGGCTCCTGCTCGTGGAACGTCTACGTCCGCGACGGCATTATGATCCGTGAAGAGCAGGCAGCGGACTTCCCAAGGATCAATGATGACCTTCCGGACTACAACCCGAGAGGCTGTCAGAAAGGCGGATGCTTCGTAGAGTACGTCTATGGAGCTCAGAGGCTCAAGCATCCTCTTATACGCGTCGGAGAACGCGGTGAGGGCAAGTGGAAGCAGGTCAGTTGGGACGAAGCCTACGAATATATCGCCAATAAGCTGCTCGACAATATCTACCGCTATGGCGCCGATACGAATACGTTCTTCAGCGTAATCCCGGCCATGAGCCCCGTAAGCTTCGCCGCTGGAGCCAGACTTGCGCACCACATCGGCGGGGTCGTCTGCTCTTTCTATGACTGGTACTGCGACCTTCCTCCCGGCGAGCCACTTACCTGGGGAGTCCAGACTGAGAGCTGTGAGTGCGCTGACTGGTTCAACTCCCGGTATATCGTTCTTTGGGGCGCGAACATCTCGCAGACCCGTATCCCCGATGCGCACTTCGCATACGAGGCGAGATACAACGGCGCAAAGATCGTAGCCATTAGCCCCGACTTCAACTCGAGCTGTATGCACGCCGATCTCTATATGAAGATCAAGCCGGGAATGGATACGGCCCTTGCGCTCGGCGCGGCAAAGATCATCATTGATGAGAGCCTGTACGATAACCCTTACGTGAAAGAGCAGACCGATTTGCCTCTTCTCGTTGTTGAGAAGACCGGCCGGTTCCTTCGGGAGAAGGATATGAAGCGCGGCGGCAAGGAGGATGTCTTCTATGTGTGGGATTCAGCCTCCGGGCGCGCCGTGGAGGCTCCCGGAAGCATGGGATCAAAGACGCAGTCGATTACACTAGGCAGCATTGATCCGGTACTGGAAGGGAAGTTCGAGGTTACACTCGCGAACGGTAAGAGGGTTACCGTCACCACCGTCTTCGAGCAACTGAAGCGCGTGCTGAATGACTACGGCCTCGACGAGGTCTCCAAGACCACCGGAATTCCGACACATGAGATTCATGCCTTCGCTCGCGAGATTGGGAAGCGCAAACCTGCCATGATCATCCACGGGGCCGGGCTTAACCACTGGTTCCATAATGACCTGATCAACCGCGCGCTCATCTTACTTGTTGCTCTAACCGGCAATGTCGGCGTGAACGGTGGCGGATTCAACCATTATGTCGGCCAGGAGCGAGTCTGGCCGGAGCATGGATTCAAGGAACTCGCGTTCCCAAAGGGTGGCAAGAAACAGAGATTTCAGAATATGACTCTCTGGACATACGCGCACTCGTCAAACAAGGACCCGCACCTCTACAACGGCAAGCCCATCGAGTGGTACATCGAAGAGAGCGTCAAGCATGGCTGGATGCCGCTATACCCGAAGAGGCGGGATCAGAAGCCGAGGTCGCTCATCGTCTGGCGCGCGAATTATCTCAACCAGGCCAAGGGAAGCGATCTGATTCTCGACTCGCTCTGGAAGGACCTGGACCTGATAGTTGACATAAACTACAGGATGGACAGCACTGCGCTATATTCCGATGTCGTGCTTCCGGCCTCGAGCTACTACGAGAAGACCGACATAAACTCGACCGACTGCCACTCGTTTATCCATCCGTTCAACAAGGTCCTTGACCCGCTCTTTGAGAGCAAGACGGACTGGGACATTTTTGCGGGACTTGCGGAGAAGATGCAGGAGATTGCCAAAAAGCGCGGCCTTGCTCCTTACGTAGATAAGCAGTTCAACTGGAACAGGGATTTCACCAGGCTCTACACAGACTGGTGCGAGGATGGCAAGATCAAAACTGATGAGCAGGCGGTGGACTTTATACTGTCGCACTCAGCCGAGACCAAAGGGATGAACTATCGGAGTATCCAGGAACAGCCGAGGCGGTTTGTGGCCACTGACCCGGAGATCTGGACAAGCGATGTCGAAGAAGGCGTAGCCTACACAGGGTTCAAACACCATGTGGAGAAGAAGAAGCCCTGGAGGACGCTTGTCGGACGGCAGCAGTTCTACATCGACCATCCCTGGTATCTCGACCTGAACGAGCAACTGCCTGTCCACAAGGAGCCGATCGAGGAAAAATACCCTCTCTACTGGAACACTCCCCACGGCAGGTGGTCGATCCACTCCACATGGAGGGATAACAGATACATGCTGCGGCTCCAGAGGGGCCTCCCGATTGTCTACATCCACCCGGAGGACGCTGCCGCCCGCGGAATCTATGATAAGGACTGGGTCCGCATCTACAACAACATCGGCGATGCCGTCTGCCGTGTACAAATCCTGCCCGGAGAGAAGAAGGGCAGGCTCACGATGTACCACGGGTGGGAACGCTACCTTGGCTTCCTTCAGGGTGGGTGGCAATCGCTCACTTACATTAAGATCAACCCTACACAACTGATCGGAAAATACGGTCATGTCAACTTCAAGCTGAACTACTGGGGACCGACCGGTAACAACCGTGATATCAAAGTCGAAATCGAGAAATATGAGAAGGCGTAACCGGCTGGGAGAGATATAATAATATGCCAAAACACCAATACGCGATGGTCTTTGACCTCAATAAGTGCCTGGGATGCCATACGTGCTCCATCGCCTGCAAGAAACTCTGGACCGATGGTGACGGCATGGACTACATGTACTGGAACAACGTCGAAACCAGGCCTGGGCAGGGCTATCCCAGGTACTGGGACAGGAATGGCGGCGGGTTCAAGAACGGGACGCTCCAGCCGACGCCGGACGTCCCGCCTATCGAAGATTATGGCTATGCCTTCGAGTACAATTACGATGATCGTCTGTTCAAGGGCAAAGAGGGGCCTGTTCTGCCACATAAGGACCCGAAGAACGCGTCCAACTGGGACGAGGATTCCGGCTCGCTCGACAGAGGTGAGAACTACTACTTCTATCTGCCTCGGATATGCAATCACTGCACGCATCCTGCCTGCGTAGCTGCCTGTCCGAGGCAGGCGATATACAAGCGAGAAGAGGATGGCATAGTCCTCATCGATCAGAACAGGTGCGAAGGCTACCGATTCTGCGTGCGCGCGTGTCCTTACAAGAAGCTCTATTTTAATGAGGTCACTCAGAAGGCGCAGAAGTGCATTTTCTGCTATCCAAGACTTGAGAAGGGCGAGGTGAACGCATGCGCAAAGCAGTGCCCCGGGAGGATTCGTTTCGTCGGACTGCTGGACGATCCCGACTCTCCGGTCCACAAGATTGTGGTCAATCACAAGGCAGCGCTCCCTCTGTTTCCTGAGAAGGGTACGCAGCCGAACGTATATTATGTGCCTCCCTTTAACCCGCCCAGACGCGGGAACTACGGTAAGGACATCCTGAGCGATCCGAGGATTCCAATGGATTATCTTGTTTACCTGTTCGGCGAGGAGGTCGTCCCGCTGATGCAGAGATTGGGACGAGAACTTGAACGCGTCCAGAATGGTGGGAAGAGCGAACTCATGCAACTGCTGATTGGCAGAGACGCCGCGACCCGCTTCAAGGTGGCCACGCCCGAACAGTTGGCGAGAAAATAGGAGAGCAGAGAAAATCTATGGTTAAACCATTTGTGATATGCGGTGCAATGGGTATTGTTATACTCGGAGCTGCGACCGGAATCGCCTGGAAGAATCATCAGCAATCAACCGCCGCGCAGGCGCAGGCAGCAAGTTACAAGGTGGCTGCGAAACCCGCCGCCCAACCATCGGCAATGATCGTAAACGGTGTCGACTATGAGGGGCAATCTTCCGCAATTGCGGACCCGGCACACCCTGCCTGGAAGTCAACGCCGGCAGTGCCGGTGCTTCTTAATCTTACCCCTCGAATCTACGAGACGGATGAGATTGCCGGCGCTCCCCCGGACGCTATTATTAGATGTGTACGAGCCTCCGATGGGACTGTGTTACTCCTCACCTGGAACGACCCTACGAAGGATCAACCCGTAACGAGACAACCTAGTCCAGCCGGTCAAGGAGCAGGAGTACGTGTTCAGCATACTCAAATGACGAACAGATTTGTCGATAGCGCGGCAGTGATGGTGCCCGTGGAACGCAAACCGGACGCCAACCCGTGCTTGCAGATGGGAGAGGCCGGCGCGCCTGTTGAGATCTACTTCTGGCACTCCGTCAAGGGTCCGGAAGTGATGAAGGCATCCGGACGAGGAACAACTGGGCGCACAGGAAAGAAGTTTGTCGCGAAAACCGCGTATGCCGATGGTAGTTGGCAGGTTAGTTTCGTCCTTCCCAACCTGCCGAAGGGAACTCCCGTCGCCTTCGCCATCTGGGACGGCAGCGTCAAGCAGCGCGGCGGTCTGAAGTACTACTCCCTGTGGCACAGTCTGCAATGAGGAGGGAATTATGATACGAGAATCAGAAATGCCCCGGACAATTCCTTTTGGAGATATTGATCTCTATGCTCTGTTCATTCGGTTGTTGGAAAAGCCGCGCCAAGGTCTGGAACACCTGATCGTGAACGAAAGTCTGCCTGATCTGCTTCAGCAGTTGTCCGCTCATTTGGGGCTGGAGCACGTACCTGATTTTGACATGCCCCAGTCGATGCAGGATGCGGAGAGCAGATACCTGGCGCTCTTCGAAGTAGGTTTGCCCGTGCCTCCCTGCCCGTTAAATGAGGCTCCATACTGCAGATCTGAGCCGCCGACGAGAATCATCCACGAAAACCTTCTCTTCTATCGCATGTTCGACCTCGACTTAAGCCGCGACAACAGGGAATTGCCCGATCACATTCTGAATCAGCTTGAGTTCCTCTCTTATCTCACGCGGCTGATGGAGCGGACTGTGCAGCCGGAAACTCGTGTGGCGACAAGGGCAGCAAAAGACGATTTCATCGAGCGACATCTGCTCTCCTGGGTGCCGAAGGCTCGACTGAAGCTAAATGCGCTGGATGAGCAGTTGTACGAGACGATTTTCGCGCTCCTCGAGTTGTGTCTCAGAAAAGATCGCACACCGAATCAGGGGGATGCCTCTTACGATTCGGCGTAAAGGACGGGCAAAAGCATAGGATCGATCCAATTGCCGATAGCATTTGCCGGGGTGATTAAGGTATAATACGTGCAGGAGGCGGAAAACTATGATCCAGTCCACGCTATCGGTCAAAGAGGCGGCTTCCTTTCTTAATGTCCGGCCAAAAACCATCCGCCATTGGATAGCTCTTGGCAAACTCCCGGCGAGCAGGATAGGACGCGCATATATAATTCCCATGGAAGAAGTCGGGAAGATGCTCAGCGCGTCGAGAGTGATACCCAAGAAGGCTTCAGCAACTAATAAGGGACAGATGGCCCAATTTAGGTCTCTGTTAAGATCGCGCGGAAAGCTGAACAAGGATAAGTACATTGCCGATTTTCGCGCGGAAATGGATTTCCAGCGCAAACGGGACAGCCGGGCATGAGCCTGATACTCGATAGCTGCGTTATCATTGACCTCAACATCCTGGATGAACGCGATCCAAAATACAAGCGCCTGGAAATACGAACCGACGGCGATGCCTGCTACATAACCCCAATCGAAGCTTCGGAAGTATGCTACCGGCTGCGCAAGGATATTGACTCTACACTGGCCGAGTTAGTCCTGGACGCCATGCAAAAAGGAGAAGGCCCCAGAATAGTGGATTTGTCGGCTGTCATACCTCTGGCGGCGGATGCGCGCGCTTATGGAGTGCCACCAAGCATAGCGTTTAACGCCGCTCTTGCCAAGAATCTGGATGGCTCAGTGCTTGTCGGGTCAGACTACCCTGAAAAGGTAGACGCCTACCGGAAGCTTGGAGGGTTTTGCCGGATTGAAGTGTACTGAACTTGACTACTACCTTTTTCTCGCGATTTTCCCACATGACGGGCAGTATAAGGAACGTGGATATTCCTTCAAAACAGCACGAAAGCGACGCTGTCGAAACGCTGCAGATGCATTGCTGAAAAAATTGAAGATGAAATTGAAAACGGGATCCAGTATCGATGGGCCAACTGTATCCGGGTCCGTCAAAGGGTCAATATAGGGATCATCCTGCTCGACCTCTATAGCTCCGAGACGGGCATCGTAGCGCGCCAAGTCAACCATTTGTATTTGCATCGGGGGCAGTCCATAGGTTGTTCATCATCAAATTTGGCTTGGACACGATCCTCGTTCGCCTGGTCAATGTCGCTCATAAAGCAGTCTTCCCTCTCGGAGCGCGTGGGCTACGACATGGTTCCGCGCCGTGCGCCAGTGCTCGATCTCGTCCAGCGAGTATACGAGGATATCCTTTGGGACCCTGAATCGAGCGAGCAGCTTCCACAACCGCACCATTTCCTGCCGGCGGCTTCGATTCGGACCGAACGGCTCGCGCTCTACGATGAGCAGGTCAAGGTCCGAGGTTTCACTTGCCCTGCCCGTTGCCCTCGAGCCGAAAAGATAGACCCGCTCCGGGTCAACTTCCCTCACGATGACATCCACTATTCCTGCTACGTCCTGCTCCGTGACCATCGGTTATTCCCTACATATGTTGCTTATAAAGTAGGCGGCTAAACTCCTTCTATTGATAATCGGAGAAATCCATTCCTCAGTCCAAGTGACTCTGAGGTTGTGCTATACAACAAGAAGTAAGTTGAGGACAAATATCCGGGACACCTGAGCCGTGGATACATATCGACGGCCGTCGATTCCGCGAGGCTAGCCGCCTGCTCCTGCTTCGTGTGCAGAAATTAGGTCCCCGCTGTGGTGATCCCAAACTGTAACAGCATGACGATCGCCGCAGATACCTACTGACCGTCGAAATAGATCCACTGTCCCAATGAAGTGGTTCTCTCTTCGCTTGCGCTCTTTCTCGTCCCTGGTTCCCACGTCAAACTGCGCCTTGCACTTCGCGAGCGGATTGTGGAACGAGCAGTTGTTGCTCGCAATCACTCTGCATGGCCAGGCTACTTCCACAAGCTGGAGGTCGCATTGCCTCAAATCATTCGCAGGCACATCCAGAAGCCGCAGTTTACTCTCACCAGAAACTATCTGGTAGTGCGGTGGATCCGCGATGTAGGTCGGCGAACACCGGCTGAGTAAATCGCGCTCCAGGAAGCATCGCATGCCTGGCAACTTTCCCCGATCTTCAGTTAGCTTGTATGACTCAGCAACGGCGGGCCCTACGGGATTCCGGAAGCATTCCGGTTGAGGCAGTCTATTGAGCGTCGCATCCCTGAAGCTCACCGCCCAACCTTCCACGATTCCAGCACGTACGAATGGAACCCAGTTGTCTGGCTGCTTGTCATAGCTCCATTCCTGAAATCCGTAAGCAGTTGCAAAGACCTGCTCGAGGAAGCTCAGTAGTCGCGGAAGGTCTTTGCTTGAGAAATAGTAGGAGTCGCTAAAAGAGAGTGCGTCTACTGCTCGCTCGTGATCGTCCTGCAACGCCTTACAGACAGCCTCCCCGAGGTTCTCAAACAGAGAGTACAGTCGGTGCATCTTGCGCGTATCCGGGATGGTATCCGAGACTAGACTATAATAGCCAAGGACATCCATGAAGGCAACGAAGCGAGAATTTGTATTTAGAAACTCCTCATTATCCATCAACCTTCCTCCTGACGTAGCGCCCGCTCCAATGCTTCTGTTGCCGAGGCGGAAACTCCGGAAGCAAAGCGGAGCGGCACTGCTGAAGCATGTGAAAAATGAATGTTCGCTATTTTGGCCCCCAGGAAGGCTCTCCTCCTTCTAGCAATTGAATAGTGTTGGCCCCATCCAAGCCCGCAACACAAATATAACTTGGACCCTGGCCCGACGGGTCTGATTCGTATACGATATATCTTCCGTCGGGGCTGAACGCTATCCCTTGTACGCCTTTGCCACTTACTATGCGTATTTGGTTCGTACCATTGGCGTTGGCCAAATAGATGTCGCCGCTTCTCACAAACATTAGCTTTGTGCCATCTGGACTGAACACAGGAAATGCACCGTTGCTAACCAGAAGGTGCTCTCCCGACCCATCCGTGCCTATCGCGTAAATGTCGGAACCCCCTGTCACTGAGCGTTGGAAAGCTAGTACATTCCCGTCTGGGCTAAAACAGGGCCGGCTATCCCTTACGCTATTGTGCGTTAGAACCTTGAAACCAGTACCATCCGACTGGATAATGCCGATTTCAAAGGAGGCCGAGTTGGAATCTGTGCCATACCGAAAAGCGATTCTATTGCTGTCCGGGCTGAAGGCGGGGTCGGTCTGTTTTGGAGCATAGGCAGTTACGCCTTCCAAGCGGTGCATTCCGCTCCCGTCCGAATTCATCAAGTATATCCGTGTATTCCCGGAGTTGAAGTCATATACAGAAAAGGCAATCATCGCTCCATCCCAACTGAACTTCGGGGAGGACACAGAGATCCCACTGGTTAGGTCCGTCCGCCCGCTTCCATCAGGCTCCATGGTTGAAATGTGACCATACCCGTCGTACCCAAACCCGGAAGGGTATGTCGTGAATGCTATGCGTCCGTCCCGAGACGGATTCGGGCTATCTGTACCGGAAGCTCCACCTCCCCCGCAACCCACAGCAAAGCACAAGCACAAGAGCAGAACTGGAATCCTCAATACCCATTTCATGCTGTAGTCTCCTCGCCTTCCAAAACAGCCTATCACACTATAACGAAAAGTGGCGAATGATTTGCCCCTATTCTAGACTGCTGCCTATCATCTGTCAACTTCATCTCTCAGTGCTGTCGTGACAGCACTGAGAGTCATCCTGACTGAGTGAGACGCAGGAATCCCGCAGCAGCGAACTTCCACAAGGAGCAGGGGCTACACACCCGGTGTTCAACTCCTCCTGTGCGTCGTTCTACTATCCCTGGATTGAGGTGTCCCACCCATTTACCGGCAAGAAGAAGCTCATCCCGCCAACGGGGGCGGACACCAGGCGCGTCGGAAGAAGCAACCAGAAGACGGAAATGTGGTATGCTACCGTCGGCATCGACTGCGGCCGAGTATTTGGCGTGCTCCCGTTTGCATACAACACGATCCACGAACGCTCTCAGCCATCACCTACCCCACCACCACATTCACCAATCTCCCCGGCACGACGACGACGTTTCGGACCTCTTTGCCGTCGAGCTGAGACTTTACCTTCTCGCTCTCAAGCGCAAGGCGCTCGATCTCCTTCGCGTCGGTGTCGGCGGGGACGATCAGCCTGTCGCGGACCTTGCCGTTCACCTGAACTACTATCGTTATCTCCTCCGCCTTTGCGACTTCGGGATCATACTCAGGCCAGGGTTGATTCTGTGTGAATTCCTCATGCCCTAGCTGGCTCCAAAGCTCGTCTGCGATGTGCGGGGCCATCGGCGAGAGAAGCAGCAAGAGCATCTCCAGCGCCTCGGAGAAGACCGCCGATTTAGCATCCTTCGACAAGCTCAGGATGCACTTTGAAAGCTCGTTCATAAGCTCCATCAGCGCCGCAACTGACGTGTTGAACTGCAGCCCGTCGATGTCCTCAGTGACCTTGCGGATGGTCTGATGCACCTTCCGGGCGAGCGCGCGGTCCTCCGGGGTAGCGTTCGTTTCGTCGCGCACCGTCTCGCGCCAGTCGGAGGTGTAGCAATAGCCGTACTCCTGCACGAGCCTCCAGACGCGGCCGAGGAACCGATACATGCCGTTGATCCCCTCTTCGCTCCACTGGATCGCGTCCGTGAGCGGAGCGACGAATAGCTCATATACTCTGAGCGAATCCGCGCCGTATTTGTCTACTACCTCATCCGGCGTCACAACGTTCCCCTTAGACTTTGACATCTTGATCCACGCGCGCGGGTTCTTCGGGTCGGGCGCGAGGACCATTCCCTGGTTTCGGAGCGCCGCGAACGGCTCGACGAATGGCACGAGGCCGGCATCGTGCAGCACCTTAGTCCAGAACCTGGCGTAGAGCAGGTGCATAACCGCGTGCTCCGCCCCGCCGACGTAGAGATCGACCGGCAGCCAGTACGCCGCGGCATCCCTCTCAAACGGCCCCTGAGTGTAATGCGGGCTTGCAAACCGCAGGAAATACCAGCTTGAGCACGCAAAGCCGCCCATAGTGTCCGTCTCGCGCTCGGCAGGGCCTCCGCAGGTCGGACAGGTAGTGTTCACAAACTCAGGAATGCCCGCAAGAGGCGATTTTCCCGTTCCGGTCGGCTCGTAGCGCTCCACATACGGAAGCTCGACCGGAAGCTGATCCTCCGGCGCCGGGACTTCACCGCACTTCTTGCAGTAGACGATCGGGATCGGCACTCCCCAATATCTCTGCCGGGAGATCAGCCAGTCGCGGAGTTTGTAGTTGACCTTGATCTCGCCGATGCCGTTCTCCTGCATATACTCGGCGATCTTCCGCGCGCCCTCCGGGCTCGGCAGGCCGTCGAACTGGCCGGAGTTGACCATCGTGCCCTCTCCAGTGTAGGCCTCTTCGAGCTCTTCTCCACCCCATCCAGGCGGGGCGATGACCACCGGGATCGGCAGACCGTAGCGCTTCGCGAAATCGAAATCCCGCGTATCGTGAGCGGGTACGGCCATTATCGCACCCGTACCGTAGGTCAGCAGGACATAATCGGCGACATAAATCGGCGCCCTCTCTCCGTTCATCGGGTTGATGGCAAAAGCGCCCGTGAAGACGCCCGTCCGCTCCCGCTCGACAGAAAGACGCTCGATCTCCGAGACGAGTTTAGCCCGACGGACGTAATCCTCCACCTCAGCCCGGCGCTCCGGCGTCGTGATCTCAGCCACCAGCGGATGCTCCGGAGCCAGAACGGCAAAAGATACGCCAAATACTGTGTCTACGCGCGTAGTAAAAACTCGGAACGTCGGTTCCGACCCCTGGCCCCTGGCC
>JACPPP010000110.1 GCA_016190935.1 Armatimonadota bacterium
ACGGTCTGAAGTAGCTGTGGAATGAACGAAATGATGTGTATATCCTGCCAAAATCAACTGCTTCCATCTCAATAATCCCACAGCTATTTTACCCACACAATTATATGCCTCCCTCAATACAACGCGTCGTTATAATACTAGGAGAGCGATTCCTTAATAACGATACAAGCATTTATGCTAGTTACAAGCACGGTTATATGCAATGGTAATTAGAAATCGCTCTACTAGTCAGTCTTCTACTGTTCGGATATGCAATTCCCTAAGCTGCGCATCATCGACCGGTGATGGCGCTGAGGTCATCGGATCAACGCCGGTAGATGTCTTCGGAAACGCTATTACCTCCCGGATGTTGTCATCGTCGGTAAGCAGCATAACGATCCTGTCGATCCCCGGAGCGAATCCTCCGTGGGGCGGCGCACCGTACTCGAACGCCTCCAACATGTGGCCGAACCGCGCCTGTGCCTCCTCTTCACTGTAGTTCATCAGTTCGAAGACCTTCGCCTGAATGTCCCGCCTGTGAATCCTGATGCTGCCCGATGATACTTCAGTCCCGTTGGCAACCAGATCATAGCTCCAGGCCCTGACTTTCGCCGGGTCCGTTTCGAGAAGCGGTATGTCGTCCTCGTGTGGAGAGGTGAATGGATGGTGCATTGCGTCCCACCGGTTCTCGTCCTCATTCCATTCGACAAGCGGAAAATCCACAATCCAGCAAAAAGCCATTTCATTCTTGTCAGCCAGGCCGAGTTTCCTTCCGAACTCCGCGCGCATCCGACCCAGCGCGTTAGCCACCGTCGCTGGTTTATCGGCCAAGATAGCAAGCAAGTCACCCGGCTTTGCCTCAGCGCGCTCCAGAATCGTAGACATTTGCCCATCGGTCAGAAACTTCGCAATCGAAGACTTGACTCCGTCCTCGGTTACGGCGACGGTCACAAGCCCCCTGGCGCCGAAGGTCTTGGCGTGCTCGGTCAGCTCGTCGATCTCCTTGCGACTATAGCCTGCGCATCCCGGCAGGGCTATTCCCTTGACCTGCCCACCGGACTCTACTGTGCCTCTGAATACCTGGAACTCAGTCTTCGCCGCGATGTCCGACAGATCGTAGAGCTCCATACCGAACCTCAGATCGGGCTTGTCAGTCCCGAACCGCTCCACCGCCTCGTGATATTTTATCCTCGGAAACGGTTTCTGGAACTTCAGCTTCTTATCAGACAGTTTCTCTACGACCTCCGTGAACAAGTCATCCATCAGCTCGAAGATGTCTTCCTGCTTGACGAAGCTCATCTCGAAATCGAGCTGAGTGAACTCGGGCTGGCGGTCGGCCCGAGGGTCCTCGTCTCGGAAGCACTTGGCGATCTGGAAGTATCGCTCGAAGCCCGCGACCATCAGGAGTTGCTTGAGCTGCTGCGGCGACTGTGGCAGCGCGTAGAACTGGCCCGGATAAAGCCTAGCCGGGACGAGATAATCCCGCGCGCCCTCCGGCGTACTCTTTATCAAGATCGGAGTCTCTACCTCAATGAAGCCGCGGGCGTCCATGAAGTCCCGGATCAGTTTGACCACCCTGTGCCTCAGGAACAGCTTCGTTTGCATTTCGGGCCTTCTCAGGTCGAGATAGCGGTATTTAAGCCTGACCATCTCGTCGATATTGACCTGATTGGCAATCGGAAATGGGGGCGGTTTTGCGGTGTTGAGCACCTCGATGTTCGCGACCTCGACCTCGACCTCTCCGGTCGCGAGGTTCGGGTTCTCAGTTCCCTCCGGCCGGTGTCTGACTACGCCGGTCACCTCAAGCACATATTCGCTGCGCACGGCCTCGGCGACCTTAAACGTATCGGGCGTCTTTACCGGGTCGACAACCGTCTGAACAACGCCGGTCCTATCGCGCATGTCGATGAAAATCAGCCCGCCATGGTCGCGCATCCGCTGCACCCAGCCGTCGAGTCTGACCTCCCGACCGATATCCTCTGTTGTAACTTCGCCACACCATATTGTCCGCTTCAACATCAGTTGTGTCTGCCTTCTCTCTTATGCCGATACATCGCAGGTGTTAAGATCATCACACCCGCCACCTCTTTCCAGAAAAGGTGGTCGAAGTGACGAGTATTACCGGTCAGCAGGTGCGATGCCTGCGCCTCAATCGCCGCCGCAAGTACCGGCCTATCCTTTATATGTAAGTCTATGTCTTCAGGCAGGTCATCGCTTGCAGCGGTCCCACCAGAAATGGTCATCTTTGAAACCAGAACCTCCAACTCGGACAGGCTCTCCGGTCGCTCCTTCCACACATTCTGTTTGGCCTCTTCCACCACGTAGTATGAGGACACCAGTTCCACATCGCCGATGTCCCACAACCAGCGAACGCGGGAGGTCTTCTTGTAGGCAGCGGAGAAGATCACATTTGCATCGAGAAAGAGTCTGTCCAATGGATCTACTCCGGTTTCCGGTGAGGAATAGTCTCCGGATCAAGCCCCATTGCCTTGACCTCCTCCACGACTTCCGCGTACTCCTCCATATCCATACTGTTAGTCAGGAGGAACTCTGCTATCCGTTCCTTGGTGTAAATCTCGATCGGCATTGCGACCGCAGGACGAATGAGGATGCCATCCCCCCTGTCCTCGGCGATCACGAGAGTCCCTTCCTCGATCCCAAACCGCTTTCGCAGCTTGGCCGGAATGACTACAGTCCCTCTCTTCCCTACCCTGCTTATATCACGCTCTTTCTGTTTTCGCATATTTCACCTGCCGGAATATCTGAATATCATGCATGGCTATTATCCGCGATACCGGCCACTCTGTCAAGCTCAAGCGCCTCCGCCACCTTATCCATGCCCACCTGCCTCTGCTCCTTCGCCGCCATGTCCCTCACCGTCACCACGCTCTGCTTCACCTCATCCTCACCTATGATCATGACGTATTCCGCGCCGAGCTTGTCCGCAAGCTTCATTTGAGACTTAAGGCTTCTGCCGGTAAAGTCCGACTCGGAAGCAATCCCGTATCGACGGAGGTCGGCAAGCAACTTCACTGCCGCCGCCCGTGCTTCGCTACCGATGGCCGCAACGAACACCTTCGGCTTCGGCTCCGCCGGAAGCTCGATATTTAGTCGCTCCAGCGTCAGCAGGAGCCGTTCGACCCCCAGCCCGAACCCGAGCGCCGGAGTCGGCGGGCCGCCAAGCTCCTCGACCATGCTGTCATATCGACCTCCGCCGCAGACCTCATTCTGAGCTCCCAATAGCGGCGTCTGGAAGACAAAGACCGTGCGCGTGTAGTAATCAAGCCCTCGAACCAGGCGCGGATCGAGCACGAAGCTGATACCCAGTCCCTCAAGAGACCTCTGGACAGTCTCGAAATGCGCCCGACACTCATCACATAGGAACTCCGCTGGCCCCGGCGCGTCCCGGAGCAGTTCCCGGCACCGCTCAACCTTGCAATCGAGCATCCTCAGAGGGTTCTTCTCGTACCGCACCTGACACTCCGGGCAAAGCTCCGAGACAAACGGCTCGGCGTATTTCCGCAGGGCCTCACGGTACACGGGCCTATCCTCCGGGCCTCCAAGCGAGTTCAGCCTGAGCTCAATGCCGCTCAAACCGAGCGACGAGAGGAACTGATGAGCAAGGGAGATCACCTCGACGTCCGCCGACGGTTCTCCTGACCCTATCATCTCGACCCCGAACTGATTGTGCTCCCGGTACCGGCCCGCCTGGGGGCGCTCGTAGCGGAATATGCGGCCGACGTAGTACAGCTTGGCGACCGGCAGGTCGGCCCCGATGTTGTGCTCAAGATACGCCCGCACCGCCGGCGCGGTCCCCTCCGGCCTGAGAGTAATGCTCCGCCCGCCGCGGTCGGTGAAGGTGTACATCTCCTTCGTAACGATATCCGTCGTCTCGCCTGTCGTGCGGGTGAAAAGTTCCGTCTCCTCGAACGTAGGCGTGCGGATTTCACGGAATCCGTAAAGCGCGCAGATCTCCCTGAATTTCCCCTCAATATACTGCCACCGCGGGGTCGCAATCGGAAGAACATCCTGCGTGCCCCGCGGCGCTTTAAACCTTGCCACTGTTCAGCAATCTCCTCCGCAATATGGTAGCCAAAATAGACTGCTCTGTCAAACAAGATGACGTGTGCGAGCTACGACCCTGGTTCGTTTAGGGTAGTTCTGACGGTTTCTCGGCTCTTAATCCCCTGGCATGCGCGAAACGGAACGGGATTGGATGTCCTGGACCATCCGCGGGCCCGAGTTGACTCTTTCTTTCTAATGCATAAATCTCGCGTTCTTGGAAAACGAAATTGAGCGTGGGCTGAGCGTGGAGATAGTTGAAAGTAGGCCGGTTGACCGGTCGACCCCGAAACCTGCTTGTATCTGTGTCACGACTTTGAACCCTTGTCAAGTGGTATTTTGGGCAACTGGGAATAGAAAAGTAGAAAAGAGCCTCCGTACGTATTGCATCACGAGAAAATCGCACCATGTGGTCTTTCATGCATCGTGAGAGATCGCACCGACCGAGTCTGCCCGACGTACCTGCTGAGTCGGCTGGGGCGGGGTGTGGGTCAAGGCTGTGCAAGCACCGAAACAGGCTTGGCCTTGACGCACGCCTCCCCCAGCCGTACAATCCAACCGGTCGGGCGGACGGAACACCTTTGGTGCGGTCCTATTTGATGCAACGATCCGATTTCGGTGCGATCTCTCGTGATTCAATTCGCGTATTGACATTGTGAAGGGGGCTGTAGTATCATATACCCACGATGACCTAGGCATAAGACTGTAAGACCATCGCAAAAGAGGCCCCGTCGTCTAGCGGTCCAGGATGCATGGTTCTCAGCCATGAGATCGAGGGTTCGAATCCCTTCGGGGCTACCACATTACCGGTCCAAAACACTCTCTAAGCGTTTTGGGCCGGTTTGCTTTATCCGGCGGTAATCCGCCTCGCCACGCGTGATTCCACGCTCAGATTGCCCGGTTTTCCTTCACCGCCACACGGACCATGACGACCGGTCTTGAAATCGGGGTCTGAAGCATCAGTGCCCATATCGCCCCCCAACCGCCGTTTCTCTCTGAAACATGAGAACTTGAGGCTGCTCGATTTCAAGATTTCACGCTCAAAATCGGCAGCGAAAACGCGGAGGTTCGAATCACAAGCGGTGAAAAGCGGTCGGTTTGCGAGGGTTCAAACCGGCAGCTACCGCGATTCGTGTTCGTGGCGATGGTGAATGTCCGGTGCGTGTGGGTGCGAGTGCCGATTGGCTTCGTGGCGATGCTGGTGCGAATGCGTCTCGTTCGGATTCTTCTCTTCTTCGTGCAAATGCGCGTGGTGCAGTCCGTCGTGTCGATGGCGGTGTTCGTGCTCCACAGTCAGATGTTCATGGACATGCGCGTGTTCTTCAGTGAGAAGCAGAGCAACTCCGACTACCATGAACGGGATCGATAGCACAAAGAAAGCGTTTGGCAGGGTCCGGAACAGGACGAAAGATAGCACAGCGCCCAAGAACGGAGCCGCCCCGAAATACGAACTCGTTCTTGCTGCCCCCAGGCTGCGCAAGGCAAGAATGAAGAGCATGATGCTGGCCCCATAGCTCACAAAGCCTAAGAGCATGGCCATCATCGCATTCCCCACGCTCGGAAGTGGCTGTCCGATCACTGTCGCCAACGATAGCGAAAACAGCCCCGCGCACAATCCCTTGATTGCCACAATCTGGAGCGGGTCCTTCGCCGAGATATTGCGGGTCAGGTTGTTGTCTATGCCCCAAAAGATGCAGGCTGCTACTACCCCGACGGCTCCGGGCGAGATGCCCCATCTACCTGAGAGATCGCTGGAGAGCAATGCCCCTGCGAAAGTGACGCACGCTGCAGCCGCCCAGACGCGTCGCCCTACAGCCTCTCCGAGAAAACAAGCAGCTATGAGGACTGTCGCCACCCCCTCAAAGTTGAGCAAGAGGGAGGCAGTGGCGGCAGGTGTTGCCTTCAGGCTCAGCATCAGTGTGATAGGCGCAGCCACTCCGCCCGCAGCGACGGCTCCGAAAAGCCACGGCAGGTCACTTCTTGTCAGAGGCGCTTCTGTCTGTTCCCGCTGGTGCATGAAGCGCTGTGCCAACATGACCAGCACCGAGCCGATGCCACTTCCAAGATACAGCAAGCCCGCCAAGGCGAGCGGATGCACACTGTCGAGAAGCAACTTCGCAAACGGAGTGCTTGCGCCAAACAATACCGCAGCCATGATAGCCTGCAAGATTGGGTAGATGCGTGTTCGTTCCATTGAGTTTCCACTCTGCTTCCGACTACATTATACTGCCTGAGTCCAGCACAATGCAGTAGATGGTGTAATGGTCGGCACGCTGTGGCGGTGATCACAGGCTAAGTGGATTGAGCAGATAGTTTCCCCCACACATATCCGGAAGTGTGGGGGTTGCTACCGTGCAGGGGCTACTCAACAAGGAATCCCCATCTCCGCCTCTGCTCCTCCCAATCCGGTGGAATCGCTCCGGTGAGCTTGGTCTGGGAGAAACCGTCCGGCTCCCGGCCGTCGAGGATCGCTTCGATGATGTCTGGGGCAAGTATGGTAAAGCGGAGCAGGCGGCTCATGTAGGTGGCGCAGACTCCCAGAGATTTCGCCATTTCCCGAATCGAACGATACTTCGCGGAGTCGAGCAACTCCTGCCAGGCGTAGGCACGCGCAATGGCTATCGCGAAGGGTTCGTCGTAGTCGGCCTTGCTCATTCGTTCCTGCAGTCCATCAGGAACGATTACTTCCTTCCTGCCGCCCCGCTTCTTCAGTTTCATCGGGATTCGGAGGAGAATGCCATTCTTCCCGCGTTCCAGGTTCATCTCATCTATCACTGGGCATCCTTTCGTCGTATGCAGTCCTGGTCTCGCCAAGAACCGAGAGCAAGGAGTGCAGGCCACCTGTCTGCATCCGCACGTCAAGGCCGTCTTCGTTTACTGATATGCTCTCGACCAGGGCACCCACGATCATTCGCTGTTCAGCGGGGTAAAGCTCGTTCCAGATGGGATCGAACTGCTGGAGAGCATCGGTTACTTCCCATCGGGTAACGGCTGCCGAGTCGAGATCACAGGATGCGAGATATGTCTGAGCTATCATCTCCGGCGACTTGATGATCGAGCGGATCTGGTCTACCACAGCCTTCTCGATATCACCGGCGGGCAGAAGCCTCACTGGGCATGAGGTATAGCCGTTCTTGCCTGCCTTAACGCACAGGTAGTACCGGTACGTCCGACCGCCCTTCCGGGTGTACGTGCTCGTCATGGCACACTCACAGTGTCCGCAGCGAATCACCCCTTTGAGGAGTGACGGCACCTTCTCATGGGCAACCTGCTCTCTTGGCGGATTCGACTTCAGCATCGTCTGCACTCTGTCCCAGAGCTTGCGCGAGACTATGGCTTTATGCTCGCCTGGGTAGACTTTTTCCTTGTGTGCTATCTCGCCGACGTATGTCCGATTGTTCAGCAGTCGGTAGATATGCGATGCGTTCCAAGGCTTCCCCGGCCGAGTCGCGCCTTTGCGGGTGGTCCACGACTTGGTGGTTATTCCGAGTCCGTTCAGTTCCTTCGCGATTCCCAGTCCTGACCCGGTCTCTGCATGCCGCCTGAATATCCGGAGGACGGTCTTTGCCTCCTCTTCGTTCACGATTAGCTTGTGGGTCAGCGGATCGGGATCGTACCCCAAGAGCGGTGTGCCGCCGGTATACTTACCTTTCTTCTTTGCGCCAGCGATCTTGTCGCGCACCCGTTCGGCGATGATGGCTCTCTCGAACTCGGCAAAGCTCATCAGAATGTTCAGCGTGAGTTTCCCAATGGCAGTTGTTGTCGAGAAGTTCTGGGTGATGCTCACAAAGGAGACGTCACGAGCCTCGAATAGCTCCATTAACTTCGCAAAGTCGAGCAGGGAGCGCGAGAGCCTGTCTACTTTGTATGTAACAACCACATCTATCTTGCTGGATCGAATGTCGTCGAGCATTCGCTGGAGGGCGGGACGGTCGGCGTTAGCGCCGGTGAAACCGCCATCCGAGTAGACATCAGACAAGAGTGTCCAGCCCTCATGTCGCTGGCTCGCTACATATGCCTCACATGCCTCACGTTGGGCATCAAGGCTGTCGAACTCCATGTCGAGGCCGTCTTCGGTGGATTTCCTGCAGTACACGGCGCACCGAAGCGTCTGCTGCGCAGTGGCAGGGGCTGTTGGAGCAGTCATCATTTGCTTCTATTCCTTGCGTCGATGCCGAAGAACGTGCGTCCGTTCCAATGGCAGCCGGTGATGGCCTTGGTTGCAGCGGTCAATGATCGATATCGCTTGCCCTGGTATTCGACCCCTCCAGACACAACGATCACCTCGTAGCGCGCTCCCTTCCATTCCCGGATGAGCTTTGTTCCGATAATGGGCATGTCGTCAGTAGCGCGTCTGCGCCTGCCGCTCTTCGTCTCAACTCTGATTCCGGTCTCATCATAGCCGTGCTCGATCAATAACTGCCGCAATCGGTCTCTGACAGTTTCCGGCAAGCCCCCGAAGGTGAACTCCTGGATGCGGTACGCAAGCCTGTTAATGATGAATGTGCGGTTGTAGGTTGGCGGCTCCGAACCAAACATCGTCATGTATAGAGCCTTCAGATCGTCGTGGCTCAGGCTGTGAAGGTTTGCCATCTGCTGTTGTACTAGGTCCGCCACGATACCTCCTCGATAACCGTTCCTCGTGACCATTCATCACTCACGTCGGCAACAAAAGCAAGTTTTCAAGAACAGAGACTGCTCATTCCAGGCGCTATTTCCGAACAGCTTTTGCTGATGCCGCCGCGCGCATCTGGGCGAGCGTCTTGCCCTTGGTCCACTGGGCGTGCGGGCGATCCTTGAAGGTCTTCCAGCTTCCGCCCCATTCGAGGCCGCACTGCTGGGCGATCTTCCCGAACACATCCCACGGGCCGTTCCAGGTAACCTTGCCGTTGATAACAAAGGCGTAGTCGGCTGCGAGACCGAAGTTGTGCCAGGAGTACCCGCCGCGCGCGTTGGTCACGATGCTCCCGGGCGCGGTGCGGCCCTTGGCGTATAGCTGGTTCTGGCTCACGATGGACCTGTAGCCCCAAGTCAGAACGACCTTGATGCCATGGTCGGCAAGCTTCTTCTCGAAGAGGTTGAGCTTCTTGGCGAACTCGGGGTCAAGCCCGACTCTCGACGCGCTCATCGGCTCTCTCCCTTCGGAAGCGATTTGGCGCTATGAACGCTCTTGTCAGCGAAAACATCAAGTCCAGAGTTCGCAAGCGTGCGGCCTTTATTCATCTGGTTCATCTCGCGTTTCCTCCTGCGCAGTATTCCGGCGGCAAGAATCCCCGCCACCTCAGCCATTCTGTCATCAAAGGTCAGCCGGTTCGGATAGCAGTCTGTAGGCATGAACAACCTCCTGGGGCTTCGTAAGAGACTGAGCAGCCTCCAGTTGATATTTACTGGCGGGGATTCCAGCATGCCGGGAATCTACACGTACTCGTCCAACCCGTGTTCCAGGAACAGGAAAGCGATCCGACGTCGAAGCTCGTCGATCTTGTGCCTGGAGACCCCGTCCTCGCGGGCGATATCGACAATCGTGCGCTCCTGCAGTCGCACGCACAGGTTCTGCAGATCGGCGGGAAGAAGGGATACCGCGCATTGCACATCGATGCGCATCTCCAGAATGTCGAACGCTCGGCGGCTGATGCGACCCGTGGCCATCAGATACCCCTCGGCGTCGATGGCTTCCCCGCGCGACACCCTGTCACCCGTCTCGGTCTCGATTGTCTCGTCGAGGGAGCAGTCGTGCTGTCGGAAGTCGAACTGACTGGTGAGCCTCGCGCTGACCATGGTTCGGATCTTGTTGTCGAGCACGGTGTTGATGAACGTCTTGAGCGTTCCTTTTCGGGGATTGTGCTTGGGAAGTTGCTGGCGCAGGTGAAGCGACAGGTCCTGTTCGATGTCTTCTTGATCGCTTCTTGTGTAGCCCGCCTGACCTATCAGGCGGCGTGTCTTGTAGCGGATGAGGTTGGTGGCATAGTCGTTGAGCCCCTCAAATGGATTGGTGTGATGCATTTCGCCTCCTCGGTCGGTTCAGCTCTCGAACCTCCCGGGGAGGACTGCAGACCTTCGCGGATCACCGGTTGGGTTGCAGGCTCACGTGAGATGCTCTCGCCGAACCTTTCAACCGGGAATCTCGAAATTTCGCCGATGTAGATGGGGAGCAACGGCCAAATGCACCGTTGAGAGGGGTGTAGAGGATAGTACCAAGATGCAAAAAGGGCAGGAAAAAATCCGTAAGAATTTCTTCCTGCCCTCGTCTGGGGTCAGCGAAATTTCGCTGGAGGCTATTCAGGCTCTATGTGGAAGCGGGCCCGCCAACCCTTTGTCTCTTTCACATAGAAGAACGGATCACCCGGAATCTTGAAGAACACGCGGAGGTCCTTTGCGAGATTCTCCCTTCGCTTCTGGATGACTCGGTCCGCCGTCGGTCTGCTCCAGTCGAAGTCACCGTGACCCTTGGCGAACTCCCGAAGAAGGTTCCATTGCTCAGTGGGATCGCCGTTCTTCTTGTTGGCCATGCCCATTTGGGAGCAGTTAAAGACTCCGGTTTCCGACTTGACCTTGACTGACACCTTATCTCCGTAAATGAAGCGGATTTCAAGATCGGACCACTGTGCGCCTGATGGTGTATTGAACCTGCGCACTCCATCTCCGGACCCCGCTGTGGAAACAACTGATGAATGGAATCTGGTCAGCGCGTCCCCGACAGTCGGATTACTGGTAGGCTTTCCGTCGCTGAGAATCATGATATCTGGAAGCGTAAGGAATAGAGCCTCGTGGTCATCAAGTATTGATCTACAGGAGGGAGTGCAGAACTGTGCAGTTGGGGATATGAGGATGAAGGGTCCCGGCTGTCGGGCGGCGATTGTGCTGACTACGTCGTGGAAGTCTTCTTGTCTGAACTGTATCGTCATGAATACCGGAAAGACAGAACCCGCCAACGGCACATCTAACCCAAGTTGCGTGGTCTTCCGCAAATCCTGGAGCGCCTCAGCGTTCATGTCGAGGGAAAGCAATTCGCCGATTTTCGAGTGCAGTTTCCATCGGTCGAGTTCGTAGACGACCAAGTCCTGGGTGGCCGGATAGACCGTATCGCACATCGGAGGCTCGCATCGGCAAACCGCTGCGATGCGATCATCCGCCCTGTAGACCACCTCGTGGAAGCAGTTGCACGATCCTGTCGGACAAGGTATGGATGTGGCCGGAGTCTGCCGAGGCTTCAAGAAGACCCTTGCCATGTCGAGATCGTCTCCTGACTTGAGCCGCCATTCCGCCTCGACTGCTGCGAGACCAGGAATCGATTCACAAGCAGACCAGAAGCTACGGTTCGTCCTCATCTTCCTTACCTTCAGGAGTGATGATGAACTCCCTCTTCTTCAACCATGCCTCGACCAACTCGCCATCGTCATCGCGTGAGAACTGCGCTACATTCGACGGTCGAATGCTGACTGTTCTCGGGTTCTTCGCGTCCTCGAACTTGACATGGAAGCCGGCCTTGAGAATGGGAACCCCCGATGGGATCTTGCGTTCCTTATCAGCAAGCATAGCGAAGATATCGTCAGCCTTCCATATCTCGATCTCCTTGTAAGGTCCTCCCCAGAAGAACTGGAGTTCCTTGAGCTTTATCCATTCGATGCCTTCGATGTCGGAGCAAACCAGCGAATCAGCGCCGCTATCTCGAAGAGGCTTGAGAGTGTACTTCCCGTCACCCGGAAAGAAGTCTTCGTTCCCAAACAAGTGGAGACCCAACATCCTCTTGTAGAGGTCTACTTCACCCCTTGTTCCTGCATTGATGCCGATCTCACCGGTGGCGGGCTGATAGATGAGTACGTCATGCTTCCCTGGGCGGTAGTACACGCAGCCTGGTTCACCGTCCACCATGCTGCCTTCCCGCTTGCACGGTTCGCCGTGGCGTACCAGAAACCACATGCCGTCTTCCCGGACGTAGTGGAACACCCTGCTGCCGCGCCCACGATTGTGTTCCACGAACCAGTTGTCTAGGTCGGTTTCGAGTGCGCGGATCACGTCTTCACTCGGAGGTGCGAGATCGGTATTCTCATCATCCTTGGCCTGGAAGTACTGAAACGTGCGCGCTCTGGTCAGCAACTGCTCCGAGTGCTTGCTCTCAAGAAGTCGCGGGTTCTGAAAGTAAACCTGGATTGCGACGTCTGTAGGCGTGGGATCGGGACGGCCGTCTATGACTATCCCCTCGACATCGGCCTCTCGCAAGAGCTCGTCCATCGCCTCAGGTGTGGACATCTCATTCACCAGATGGAGTACCTCCACGAGATCGCTCGGGACGTGGTCGTCGGGAGTTATCAAGATAGCGGCAAGCGCGTCGTAGTCGAAGCCGTCGGCCTCCGTCTCGGGCGACGGTATCGTAAAGCCTCTGTTGGAAAAGTAGTGAGCGTGCGGGTACAGGAAACGAGTCAGGTTTTGGACTGACACGGCTTTCAGTGTGTCAGGCTGCGAGAAACGTCTGAGATTGAATGTGGGCATGCTGCTTTCCTTTCTTGTTTCGATTCCTCTCGGAAGCGATATCGACCTTTCAGTCAGCGCCCCGGACAGCCACGACCTTCCCCACAATTCTCAGGTCGTCGTCTGGACCTATGGGCATCGGCTTGTATTTCGGATTCTCCGGCCGGAGTTCAATCCGGTCGTCCGTGATATAGAGCCTCTTTACTGTCGCCTCGTCCTCAAGCAGCGCCACGACTATGTCGCCACTCTCGGACACAGGCTGTTGGCGGACAATCAGCGTGTCTCCCTCATTAATGCCCGCGCCTTTCATGCTGTCGCCTTGCACAGCAAGAGCGAAGAACCGACCGCCTGACACCACGCTGCTGTCCACCAAGACCTCACCAATAACATTCTCGTCCGCCAAGATCGGTAGTCCTGCGGCTACCCTGCCGATCACCGGCACGGAGACAAGGCCCAAAACCGGGCTGACAGGTTCCCGGACGATTGCCAGTCCCCTGGCTTTGCCCGGATCTCTCTTCAGATAGCCCTTGCGAACGAGCTGGCTGATCTGGTCGTGAGCGCTCGCGTTCGTGATGCCCAGCAACTCGCCAAGCTCGGCCACGGTCGGCGGAAAGCCGTGCTGGTCAACAAACCTCTGAATTGCCCTGAGCGTTCTCAACTGCGTGTCGCTTATCTCCGCAGTCGGCTTGCGCCCAGGCTTGAGTCTTTCACTTGAGCTGTTCTTGGGGTCCATACTACTTCACCACCAAAGAAGATAAGCCGCTATGCACAAGGCAAGCGACCGCAAGCGAGAGATTATATCACCTAATGGCTGTCTGGTCAATTGCAATATCCGCTCGGTTCTTCACGTACGTGGAAGCCGCGCAGAAATTCCCGGCAACCACCCCCAACCGCCAGTAAATATCAACTGTGGACGGGCTGGCTGAGTCCAGTTTAGTCCCGGGGGCGCGCCTCAAACCTTGACTGGAGGACAGATTGATACGAACGGTATACAAGTTCACATTCGACGACAGCGTAGCGATGGACGACGTCGAGCGAATACTCGCATTGTCCGCTATTCCCGTGGAGTCGATCCACGGTGAGTCTGCGATGTTGGTCGACGGCAGATTTGCCGTGAATAAGAGGCGTCGCACCTGCCTGATAGACGCGGAGTCTCAGCTCGGAAACGACCTCGCGAGAGTGTTCACAGGATTCCTGAACGCCAACGCCGGTGGCAGCTTCCGAGTCGATTTCGGGGAGACCGGCGAGCGGCTCGGCGATGTGCTCGATCTGTATGGAGCATTCGCATGAACGAGCCGATGCTCACCACCTACTCATTCTGGAACTCGTTCCGCAACTGCCGGAAAGCCTGCGAGTGGAGGTATCTGAGAGAACTGGTCCCCATCGGTCGGGACCAGGCCCTCTCATTCGGAACGCTCATCCACACGTGCCTTGAGATGTGGCACGGCGGTGACGGCCTGGATTCCGTGCTCGACTTCCTCGACAGATCACTGCCGAACCGGGCGCAGGACGAATCGCGGAAGTCCGACTGGCACTTGGCCAGAGCAATGATGACCGGCTATGCCGCACGGTACGCAACTGAGGATTTCGATATCGTCGCTCTTGAGAAAACGTTCGAGGGCAAGATCATCAATCCCGCTACCGGAGCATGTTCCCGCAGCTTGACCATGGCCGGAAAGGTAGACGGCATAGTGCGGATGCGGGCAACTGGTGAGCACTACATCCTCGAGCACAAGACGGCCTCGCAAGTGGACGCCGACTATCTGGAACGCCTATGGACTGATCTCCAGATCACGCTGTATGCGCGCTACATCGAGCAGACGCTCGGTATTCGCATCGCTGGCGTCATCTACAATGTGCTCGTCAAGGCCAAGCTCCAGCAGGCCAAGGGCGAGACCGAAGCCGAGTTCGAATCCCGCCGCGCCGACCTGCTGTCCAAATCCAAGACCGGCAAGTCTGCCGCCACGCGCAAGTTGCCGGAATCGGATGAGGCATTTCAAAACCGGCTCGCAGCCAAGTACGCGGAGCCGGATATGTTCTGTCGAGAAGCTCTCTATATCTCGCGCGACCAGTTCGACGCGATGAAGAGCGACCTCTGGGAGCTTACCCAGCAGTTCCTCGACTGCAGACGGCGCGACGCGTTCTGCCGGAACACATCCTACTGCTTCGCCAACCATCGGACGTGCGCATACTTCCCGCTCTGTCGTTCAAACGGCAGCGAGAACGTGATCGCCAACTTCTACGAGACGAGACCGCCACACGAGGAGCTGCGGTCGGACTCTGAGATATCAACCGCCCACAAGGAGGCATTCTGATGCTACTTCCAACCCAGAAGACACCGCCCAAGCCAAACCTGGCGGACCTCACGGTGCTGGTCTACGGCGCAACAAAGATAGGCAAATCGACCTGGTGCTCGAACGCGGACCGTGCGGTGTTCCTCTCGACCGAGCCTGGCTTGAACTCCCTGGAGGTATTCCAGGTTCCGATCCGGTCGTGGGACGAGCTGCTCGCGGCCTGCGGAGAAATAGCCGAGGGTAATCACGAGTTCAAGACCGTGATACTCGACACCGTCGACAACGCGTATCGAATGTGCGCCGAGCACGTCTGCCGCAAGTTCAAGGTCGAGCACGAGTCCGATCTCGGCTACGGCAAGGGCTTCGCTCTCACCAACAACGAGTTCCAGCGCGTCCTGAACAAGCTCGCTTTCATGCCCTGCGGCTTGTATCTCATCTCCCATTCCCAGGAGGTGGAGATAGAGACCCGCACCGGCAAGTACAACAAAACCGTGCCGACACTGCCGGAGAAGGCCAGAAAGATCGTTCTCGGCTTAGTCGACATGGTCCTCTACTGCGACATCGAAACGGCGGCAGGTACCGACAACAAGATGGCGGCTCGCCGAGTCATGCGCACTAAGCCCAGTCTTAACTATGAGGCCGGTGACCGTACCGGCAAACTGCCCGAAGTGATCGATCTCGACTACGCCAAGTTCACCGAGGCGTTCAACGCCACGGCTGACACCAAGAAAACACCCAAGGAGGCAACCCGATGAACCAGGATTACGACAGCACCGGCACGAGCGATCTTGATCTCGCTCAGTTTGACGACGACTTCGCCGAAGCGCCCGTCGAGGAGCGGGAGTTCGAGGACATACCGGACGGCAAGTATCAGGTGAACGTCGAGAAGGTCGAACTCACCCGCGCCCAGTCTTCCGGCAACCCGATGTTGAAGTGGACGCTCAAGATTCTCGGCCCACGGTTCGCAGGACGTCTGCTCTGGCGCAACAGCGTGATGGCTTCAAAGGAGAACCTAAAGTGGCTCAAGACCGACCTGCACACCTGCGGGCTGGACGTCGAGAAGCTCTCCGACCTCCCGGCCAGACTCGGCGATCTGCTCGATGTGAAGCTTGAGGTAACAAAGCGCACCAAGGGCGAGAGCGAGAACATCTACTTCAACCGGCGGATAGTGGTTGAGGACTTGGCTCCCGAGGACGACTCGCTCGCCCCGTTCTAATGGCGGAACTCATCACAGTCGTAGTCGATACGCGCGAACAGGAGCCGTATTCGTTTCCTCCTCGGCGGTTCGTGATCGAGCGGAGTGCTCTACCGGCGGGGGACTATTCCCTCGCCGGTCTGGAGCACGTAGTCGCCGTTGAGCGGAAGACGGCCGAGGACTTCGTCCACACGATCATCCGCGACAGGGACCGGTTCCGCAAAGAGTTGCTAAGGCTCGCTGAATACGACCGCGCCTGTGTGGTAGTGGAAGCCGGACTGGATGATCTCCTCAGCGGAGCCTATCGTTCCGGCGCGCATCCGAGTTCCGTCGTGGGAGCCGCGCTCTCGATCATCGTCGACTACGGCGTCCCTGTCTATTTCTGCTCCGACCGGCAGTGCGCACGCCGGTTCGTCGAAGAGTACTTGCTGCGCTACCATCGGAGGGCTCAGGATTCATGCCAACAGCAACAACAGAACACACCCGAATCCGGGGGGAGGTCGAGCGAGTATTCTTCTCATCCGCCAACTTCTCTGCCGGGCGGTTCATAACAGAGCGCGGTGACCGGATACAGTTCGCCGGAAACGTGGTGGTTCAGGAGAACCAGCCGCTCGTGCTTCACGGCAAGTTCGTTCGGCACCCCAAGTATGGCTTCCAGTTCGAGGTCACGAGCATGGAGTTCGACCGGCAGATGGACGCCCGCGGGCTCGCCAACTATCTTGCGAACAATCCTGACATCAAGGGTATCGGCCCGGCAAAAGCAAGGATCATCGCTGAGCGGTTCGGCTCGGAGTTCGAGCAGCACCTAATCGATGAACCGGAGAAGATCGCGGACGCCGCGAAGGTGCCGATCTCGCTTATCGAGTCGCTGCGAGATCACTGGCTTGAGACGAGCAGTGTGAACCAGGCGATGACGGCGCTTGCCGCATACGGGCTCACACATCATCAGGTAACGAGGCTGGTGAAGAAGCTCGGCAACAATGCAGTCGGCATCATCGAACGCGATCCCTATGTCATCGTCGGAGAGATCGACGGCTTTGGCTTCAAGCGGATCGACAAGATCGCTCGGCAGGTGGGCATCGCCAAGGACGAGCCGAGCCGTGTTCGCGCTGGAATTGTGTTCTGCGTCGATGATGCCCTGGATCAGGGCGACTGCTGGGTGGAGTACGAAGACCTGCTCGACCGGGCGAACGAGCTTCTTGTGATGGATTGCCTTGACAGCCGAGAGCAGATCGAGAAGCACCTGGACAATCTGATCGATGAGAAGTCCCTGACCTGCTACCCCGCAGACTGCCGGTTCCTCGTGGCGAAGCCGTTCATCCGGAGCACGGAAGAGGACCTGGCGCGTGTGTTCGCTGGCGGTGTAAAGCCCAGCCCGTGCCTTGGTGACAAGTCCGATCTGCAGACTGAGGTGAAACGTGTCGCGCCGCGACTCAATCCCAAGCAGCTTGACGCGGCCGTTAGTGCCGCCGCACACTCCATATCACTCATCTCCGGTGGTGCTGGATCCGGCAAGACATTCACCGTTGCCGCCATGACTCGGCTCTGTGACGAGCATGACCTGCGCGTAGTGCTCTGCGCGCCGACCGGCAAGGCCGCCAAACGAATGGAAGAGGCCACCGGGCGGGAAGCGTCAACGATCCATAGGCTGCTTGGTTTCAACGGCAAGACCTATGCGCGCGACTCGGAGAATCCTATCTCTGCCGACATGCTCATTGTCGACGAGGTTTCGATGGTCGATGTGGTTCTAGCCTGGCATCTGTTCCAGGCAATCGATCTTGACCGCACGGCCGTTGTTCTCGTTGGCGACCACAATCAACTTCCGCCTGTCGGCCCGGGCAACATCCTTCGAGACCTGATCGAGTCCAGAGTACTGCCGACAACAGTCCTCGACGATATAGTCAGACAGGCCGGTATCCTCAAAGAGAACAGCATCGCGATTCTCAAGGGCGAAGTGCCAAAGACTCCGCAGCGCGATACCTCCGCGCGGGGCGCATGGTACGTCGCTGATCAGCATACCGATGCGGAACGAGTCCAGCGGTTCGTTCTCGACCTGTTCGAGCACACTCTCAACGAGAAGCTGGGCTTTGACATCCTGCGAGACGTACAGCTTCTGACTCCAACGCATAAGGGCCCGCTCGGCACAGTCGAACTGAACACTAAGCTCCAGCGCCTCATCCAGCGGAAGCTCTGGAACTACGACGCGCCGCCCGTTCAGACAGGCAGACGTCCTAAGCTGCTCGTCAATGACAAGGTCATTCAGACCCGGAACAACTACGACCTCGGAGTCATGAACGGCGCGATGGGTATTGTCCGCAGCGTTGGTCTCGACGGGTCGCTAACCATCGAGTTCGAGGACAAGACGGTCCACATCGAGGCCGGGGTACCGCAGCGCAGTGACATCCAGCTTGCCTACGCGCTCACCATTCACAAGTCCCAGGGGTCGGAGTTTCCCTGTTCGGTGGTCATCGCACACAAGTCGCACTCGTTTATGCACCATCGGAACCTGCTCTACACCGGAGTGACCCGAGCCTCTCAGACCGCCATCATCGTCGGCGACCACTGGGGAATCGCCAACTGCGCCAAGCGCGTGCAGGTGGATGCGCGGAAGACGTTCCTATCACTCCTGTTGAACAGGGGTGCCCAATGAACACGATCCAGGCAATTGAGACTCAGTACAACGGCTACAGATTCCGCAGCAGGCTGGAAGCACGATGGGCGGTGTTCTTTGACAGCCTCGGCGTCCCCTACCTCTACGAGCCTGAGGGGTTCGAGCTTGGCGACGGAGTCAGGTACCTCCCGGATTTCTGGCTGCCTGATCAGCATTGTTGGGTGGAGATAAAGCCTCCCGGCGAGTGGGACTATCACCTTGAATGCGATCTCCTCGCCGAGCGGTCCGACTGCCAACTGTTACTCTACATAACGGGTAACCCCTGGCCAGGGGAGTATGGAATCGTGCCATACCCGGCCACAAGCGAACTACACAGTAGTTCGGCTTGGGTCTTTGCCCTGGGGCGCAAGAGTGATCGCGAGCTGTGGATATGCAACGACGATGTCGGCGCGGAATGCCTGAACCCCATCGCTCTTGAGGACGAGAAATACCCTTCGGCAAATGCTCCACGGCTCATCGGCGCGTACAGGGCGGCCCGTCGGGCGCGCTTTGAGTTCGGTGAGCGGCGGCCGAGATACCGGGGGTGGCCAAATGGATAGGAACACTCCGGAGGCCATGGTCTACGATCTGATACCGGACGAACTCAAAGCACTTCGGCAGTGGGTCTGCTACCGCATCGAGGATCGCAATGGCATTCCCACCAAGATACCATACCGAACGGACAAAGTCGGACGCGGTAACGCCAAGACCAATGATCCGGCGACCTGGCATACTTTCGATGAGGTACTGGAAGCGGCCGCCAAGCCCGCAAACAGGTTCGACGGCATAGGGTTCGTACTATCTGAGTCCGACCCTTATGTGTTCGTGGATCTCGACCATGTGGTGAACGACGGTGAGATGGAGCCCTGGGCGCTTGAGATGATCGGGCGCATTGGTTCCTACACGGAGTTCAGCCGGTCGGGAACGGGCATCCACATCGTCACGCGAGCAAAGAAACCCGGACCCAGGTGCCGGACACACAGCAGGCCGCAGTTCGAGATATACGACGACGTGCGGCTCGTCGTGTTTACGGGCAGGCTGTGGCCCGGCTCGCCAACCGAGATCAACGGCGCTCAGGAGGCAGTGAGCGAGATTTACTTCGACGTGTTCGGTGAGAACCCCCAGAACGTCCCGCCGAAGGAGAGCACAAAAAACGTCCGGCCGGTCGGAAAGTCCGATCCGGCGCTCATCGAGGAAGCCTTGTCCGCGACCAACGGAGAGAAGTTTGGGCGGCTGTGGAACGGGAACATCGGGGAGTACAACGGCGATGCCAGCGCGGCGGACATGGCGCTCTGCTGCATGCTTGCGTACTGGACGGACAAAGACCCTGCCAGGATGGACAGGCTGTTCCGCGAGTCGGGACTGATGCGCGACAAGTGGGATGAATCGCGAGGCCCGAAAACATACGGACAGATCACGATTGACGCAGCCAACGGTATAGTCAAAGAGACCTATGCCGACCACACAGGCAAACGGAAACGGCGCGCGAAGCGAGATGCCGGAGTAGCTAAGACGCAAACGCGCCCCGTTGAAGGTCTACCTGCCATCCGTGCCGACTGCCAGGACCTTCGCAGCGTGACAGGTCAGTGCTGGGAGGCCATCGCCAGTGCCAACAACCCTCCGAGGTATTTCCGGTATATCGGTCTTCCTTCCAGACTCGAAAAAGACGATGATGGGATGCTGGTCCCCAGGGAACTGACTCCCGACAGGCTGCGACACGAACTGGCTCGTGTGGCGAATTGGGTAAGCGGGGAGCAGGATGAATCGGCCAAGCCTCCAGTCGATGTCGTGAGGGACGTGCTGGCGACTCCCAATCCTCCGCTGCCGGTGCTGGCGCGTATCACGGACGTTCCTGTGTTCGCTCCGGATGGTTCGCTCTCAATGGCCGAGGGCTACCATGCCGCCGGGCAGACATATCGGATGTCGAGGGCCGGGCTGAAGATTCCCGACATACCGTCTGCCCCATCGTCAGGCGAGGTCGATGCAGCGAAGAGCCTGATCCTCGATATGATCTCAGAGTTCCCGTTCGTGGATGAAGCCGACCGCGCGCATGCCGTCGGACTCCTTCTTCTCCCATTCGTGCGAGACCTTATCGACGGGCCGACGCCCAACCATCTTGTCGAGGCTCCGCAGGCGGGCACGGGAAAAGGACTGCTGGCCGATGTCCTGCTGACACCCGCCTGTGGCAAGCAGGTGTCGACTATTTCCGAGGCCAGGGACGATGACGAATGGCGAAAACGGATAACCGCGCAACTCCGCAGCGCGCGCACGGTGGTTCTCCTGGACAACGTCACGCGGCCGCTCAACTCCGGGGCACTGGCTTCCGCGCTTACGGCAACGGTCTGGGAGGACCGGATACTGGGCAAGTCTGAGAACCTGCATATCCCCGTGCGCTGCGTCTGGGTGACGACTGCCAACAATCCCACCATGACAACGGAAATCGCCAGGCGATGCATACGCATTCGGCTGGACGCAAAGGTGGACCGTCCGTGGTTTCGTGACGGGTTCAGGCAGAAGAAGCTTCGCGGTTGGGCGCTTGCTAACCGCGGCGAACTGGTGGGCGCTGCTCTTACGCTCGTCCAGGCATGGGTGTGCGCCGGTATGCCCGCCTCCGAGACCAAGCCGCTGGGTTCCTATGAACAATGGACCGCGATAGTCGGGGGGATACTGCAGCACGTGGGTGTACCCAGGTTCCTGTCGAACCTCCTTGAGTTCTACGAGCAGGCGGACATCGAGGGAACGATGTGGCGGCAACTGGTCGAGGCATGGTCGGAGAAGTTCGGTCAGGAGCGCGTGGGAGTGAACGACCTGTTTGACCTGGCTTTGGAACTGGACGTGTTCGACTTCGGCAAAGGCGGCGAGAGGTCGCAAAGGACTGCTTTTGGCCGACGGCTCAGTCGGCAGCGTGATCGTGTGATAGGCGAAAATAGGATAATCGCTGCGGGGAAATCCAAGCGCGCGAGTCAGTGGATGCTGGTTCCTACAAGCGATCTGTTTTCCGGGAGGGTGAACATAGAGAACATCGGTGAACATTCCCCCTCTTCCCCTCATGCGCCAGCGCACACACATGCATGCGCACATGCATGTGTAGACGAGGGTGAGAATGTTCACTCAGGTTCACTATGTTCACCCGACGAGTCTGCTCCGGCTTCGTCCATGCCGGGCTATGAGGAGTTCTGATGGCGTACCTCGATTCACTGACAAGACACGCCCTCAGGGCGAGCATTCAGCCGGACGGCAAGATCAGGCTGGAGCCGGACTGGCTTATCACGGACGGCATCCGGCAGATAGTCCACGAGCACCGTGAGGAGCTTGTCCGGGAGATCACCGAGAACGCGGCATCTGGCGATCCGTCCGAGGAGACCGTCTCCGACTATCACCTTCTTTGGGTCGCGACGGACCTCGACTCGTTCGAGGAATACGATCCCCGATTCGGTTACGAGCTGAGCTGCGATCCCGTTTACCGGATGCTGGACGCTCCCTACTATGCCTGGTTGCGACACCGGATGGAGAACGCCCGGAAGTCTCACGGAGCGGGACGTCTAGACGACTCGGCGTTCGAGGTTCTGAGAACCCGGTTCAACACCATCCATTCCTGGGCTGTCCGGCACATCGGCGAGGAGGCTCTTCGGCGAGCGATCAGGACCACGAACGTGAAGTCCTATGTGCCGCCATCAGAGCAAACCTTCTCGGCTTACCGCAAGACCTGGGACGACGCCTGGAGTGCCTATCAGCGAAATCAGGCTGCATGCAACCGGTCTGCGGAACCATCTGATCAGGCGCGCAGGCTCCAGCATCTGCTCGATACCCAGGGATACGCTGGCATTCGGTCATCCATCATCGACGATGTCGTTGTCTTCGTCCGGGATGAGTCGGTGGTAGTCCCTCACAAGTGGACAACCAAGGTCCGGTTCACGCTGGACGAGTTGCGCCTGATGGTCGGCTCCTCCCCGGACGCTGTAAAACAGATCCACGAGGTCAAGCGGGTGTTCGGCGGAAAGGTCGTGCCCTCGGGAGATAATCCATTCGCGGTCAAGGGATCCGGGGGAAACGTCATGCCGATACCTGCTGCCCAGCAGACTCTATTCCAGGCCGGGACAACAGCAAGCGCAATATAGGGCGCGAAGTGCCTCCCCCGCCCATCTCCGGATTGCCGTAACAACTTGAGCGATAGGAACACATTGATGATTGACGAAATGCGAACAGAACAGACAGAGCCTGAGATCGGAGCCAGGGATCGCGATGGGATGGACCGCTGGCAGAGGAACACTGAGGCGAAACGCGGTCCCGGCGCTCCCGAGGGCAATACGAACGCCCTGAAGCATGGCATATACGCCGACCGATTCCTCTCACCTGAGGAGCGCGTCATCTTCGACGCGATCATCCTGCAGCTTCACCAGGACTTCGTGTTCAACAAGAGCTCGGACTTCATGCAGGTGGAACTGGTGGCGGTCTACTTCTTGAAGCTGGAGCGTGCGCAGGAGGCAGGCGACTGGGAAGCAGCAGAACGGCTGGACCGGATGATACGCTGCCACCTCAAGGACCTCAAGGCGACCAAGATCGCGCGTGAGGGTGAGGAGCCGAAGGGTGCAGAGACTACTCCCGCCGAGTGGGCCACTGCGTTACTTGAGAAGCTGGCCGACGCGGAGAAGAACGCCCGGGCCGGGTCAGAGTCGGAGAAAACGCAGGAATGAGTTCGGATAACACCAGTTTGGCTTTGGGGGATCGGCGCGATCCACGCGTGGATTTCCGACTGAGTGAGAAACTGAGTTCCGATAAGACGTGTTCTCGGAACTTTCTCACTGCCGGAATCCGCCGCTCGGAACAATGGCTGCCGGAAATGCTGGCTGGGGAAAGGTCGATGAGTGTTCATTTCCCCAGCAGTGAGGGTGAGTCAGATCAGTTCGAGCGCATCCTCCAGCGCCTCGTCAGAGAGGTGCGTGTAGATTTCAGTCGTCGAGATGTCGCAGTGGCCGAGGGCGCGCTTCACCAGAAGCAGGTCGGAGGTTCTGGCGTAGAGGTGAGTCGCGAAGGTGTGTCGGAGGCCGTGAGGCGAGATACGCTTTGCGATGCCAGCCGCATCCAGCCAGCGCTTCAGCCGCTGCGCGATCTGCCTGTCGCAGAGCCGAGTCCCTCTGGAGGATACGAACAGGGCACGACATTCGCCAGTGTCGAGTCTGCGTCGTTCCTGGAGATAGCTCCTCAGCAGAGTGCGGAGAGACGACTTCAGAAACTTGACCTGCGGGATGTTGCCCTTGCCGGTAATGCGGATGTGCTTGCCGTCGAGGTCAACGTCGTCTATGTCCAGGTTCACCAGTTCCGCGAGCCGAATGCCGGTGCCGAGGAACATCTCGAAGATGACTCGGTCTCTGCGCGCAATCGGATTGGCGCGGTCATGGAGTTCCTTGAGGAGCCTGCGCTTCTCGGCCTCGGTCAGGAACTCCGGCGGCGTTCTCGCCAGTCGCTTTGTGGTAACGGTCTTAGCCGGGTTGGTCTCGGTGAGACCACTCTCAGCGGTCCAGGCGAAGAACGAACGGACGACGGCCTTCAGCCGATGCATTGTTGCCGGGGACTTGGGCGCGGCACCGTCGGAGTACGCGACTACAGGATCGATGAGCGCGGCGTCGATCATCCCAGGCGTGATGCTTCGCATACCGTCACTGGGCAGCGCGCGGGCGAAGCATCGCAGGTCACGCAGATAGGCGGAGATGGTATGCTCCGAGCGACCTTGCGCCCGGAGCCTTACCGCGAAGTTGTCTATCGTCCGTTCGAGGTCGTCAGTCGGCTGCAGCAACCGGATCGGATTCGGCATTGCTCACCTCCGGTGTTGCCTTGAGGCTGCGGCCCATGGGTGTGTCTTTCGGGAGTGGGAGCTTGGGGATGTAGCCCTGTTCCTTTGCCCAGACCAGGAACGTGCGGAAGACGCGGATGGTCTTCTTGACAGTGATCTCGGAGCGGTCCTTGTCGCCGTGCATCTTGAGGAGCGCGTCCGACTTGAGGAACCCGGATACGTGTGGGATCAGGATCGCCGAGAGCTTCTTGTCGGGACCGAAGAACGCCTCGACCTGTTCGAGGTCTTTTGAGTAGGTATAGAGCGTGCGTTCGCTCTTGCCCTGGCCCTTGAGATACTCAAGGTGCTCATGGACAGCTTCGTGAAGTGTCTTTTCCGTCATTCTACTACCTCCTGATGGTTGGGTGTTGCATTCACATTCACGCTCAGGTTGCATGTGAAGTCAAGTCATTCTTGCCTTGAATGTGCAGGGAAATGCTGAGGAGAAACGGTTGGGTCGGATAACGTCGGAAGAAGAGAGGCTTGGAATGTCGCTCAGGGACCCTGTCCTGTGGGGCCAGGGATACTTGTGTAACCGGGACGGCTCTGCTCGCACATACTGGTCGCACCAGGTGGAGGACCTGCAGTGCGAGGACCGGAACATCATCCACCTTGACGGCCGCGACTCCGGCAAGTCCATATCGCTCACTACTGACGCGCTGCACTTCGCCTTCACCACTCGCGGTGGCCAGGGACTCGTCGCTGCTCCGCACCAGGGACACCTCGACACGCTCATTGAGGAGATAGAGTTCCAGATCGATTCCAATCCCGAGCTGACGAGAAGTATCGCCGTCACGAAGTACGGCAAGCCAAAGATATATCGCAAGCCTTACTTCCGGCTGGAGTTCACGAATGGCGCGGTCCTCTATTTCCGGCCTGCCGGTGCCTACGGCGACGCGTTCCGGTCACTGCACGTCGAGCGGGTGTGGGTCGACGAGGGCGCGTGGCTCACCGAGAAGGCGTGGAGGGCGCTTCGGCAGTGCTTGAAAGCTGGAGGGACGCTGCGCATATACTCCACTCCTAATGGGCTCAGGGACACGACATACTACCGTCTCACCAGCTCGAACCAGTTCAGTGTGTTCCGCTGGCCGTCTTGGCTGAATCCGGACTGGAGCGATGAGCGCGAGCGGGAACTGCTGGAGTTCTACGGGGGCCGAGACACAGCCGGCTGGCAGCACGAGGTCGCAGGCGAACACGGCAAGCCCTCATACGGTGCGTTCAACGTGGAGTACTTGAACCTCTGCAGGCAGGAGGTCCTGGAGTATCGCAGGATTGCGATCACTGGCGAGGACTTGAGTTCGTGCGATACAGAGGAGGAATCCTACGACCGGCTTGAGATGCTGCTCAACCTGATGCCGCAGACTGGTGTGTTCTGGATAGGCGGCGACCTGGGTTACACCAACGACCCGACTGAGATCGTCGTGTTCCGGGAGACCGATCTGGGCGAGCGGTCAGTGCTCACACTGGTTGTGCGCATTCACATGGAGCACGTATCTTATCCGCACATCGCTCAGGTCATATCGCTCCTGGAGCGTTACTATGCGCCAGTCGGCGTAGGCATTGACAACGGGGGTAACGGTCTCGCGGTCGTCCAAGAGCTTCTAACGCTCGACAAGTATCGCCCCCTGCAGTTTGAGGCCAGGCTCCGTGGCTACGACTTCGGCGGGGTGACTACTCTGGCTGTCCGGGATGGTCGAGAGGTTCGTAAGCGCACCAAGGAACTCATGACCACTCTCATCAACGGCGCGCTGCAGAGGCGTCAAATGATCCTGCCTGCGGACGACTCGGAAATCGAGGACCAGTTCACGACGCACACTTACACGCTCTCAAACGGCAACATCATCTATTCCAAGGGCAACGACCACATCATCGACGCGGTCCGCTGTGCGATGCTGGCCCACGAGCAGGCGACCTTGGATACGGTGAGCGAGGAGACGGTCTCGGTGATACCAGTGCTGACGAACCCGATTTTCATCTGACGCGCCAGGTCGCGATCCTCGCGGCAAACTCGACAGGCGGCTCATTAGTCGTGGCAGGAGACACTCGCGCTGTGCGCGCGAACGTGGCGCGAACAGTCGCTAACCCGACAGGAGGTCTTGATTGAACAACACCAACTCGGAAGCTCAAGAGTCCATGGAACAGAACGCTGCATACGGAATTGTGATCCCCGCGCTGGCGGCCGCCGCCGCGCTTGACTCATCCACGTTCAGCAGCATCAATGCCAACGACGCGATCCCAGCGAATTGGGATGACCGGGCCAGGAAAGCCTGGGAGTATTACGTCGAGGAGCCGCTGGTGAAGAACTGCGTGAACTCCTGGCGCACATTCGCCGTGGGAGACGAGATCAAGATCACGAGCGACGATGACGCAGTCAAGAGCGAAGCCAATGAGCTTGCCGACCGCCTCGGTGTCTCCGAGTTCGTGAAAGACATGATCCTCCAGCTTCTGGTCAAGGGCGATGCTGTCGGGTTCAAACGCTACACCAAAAACGGCAAGGACATCGAGGAAGTCACCTGCGTCAACCCGATCTCGGTCAAGGTGAAATACGCGCAGGGACAGCTCGTCGAAGTTCGGCAGTATCCTGAAGACAGTCCAACGGCCGGAGAGGGACTTGAGCTGCCGGTCGAACAGACGCTGCACCTGAAATGGGATGCTCCCGAGTTCTCGCCGCGCGGCAACTCGCTCGTGCTGCCTGCGTTTCAGTCCATCGAACTGCTCCGGGATTACCGGCGCGCCGAACAAGCCATAGCCAAACGCTGGGCTACGCCATTCCGGCTGCTCAAGGTCGGAGGCGCGTTCGGTCAGAAGATGGTGATGCCCGACCAGAAGATGCTTGAGCAGGTCCGCGACATGATCAACAAGATGGACATGAAGAGCGGTCTGGTCGTGCCGTTCTACGTGACTGTCGAGACCCACGGCACGGAAGGCCAGGTCCTCAACGTCGAGGACAAGGTCAAAGAGGTCAAGGAAGACATCGTCGTTGCGCTGGGGCTATCGCGTTCTCTTGTCACAGGCGACGGTCCCAACTTCGCAACAGCGTCGGTCAGCATGCAGAAGATGCTCATCATGATCCGGGAGATAAAGCACGCCGCGCGCACCATTCTCGAATGGATATACGACGACTGGCGGGAGCTTGCCGGGCACGCGGGCAAGAGCATCCAGTTCCTCTTCAACGACCTCGACCCGACCGATGCGGTTGATTTCAAGAAGCTCCTCATAGAGCTATACGACCGCAAGCTGATAAGCCGCTCGTCCCTCCAGCTCAAGATGGACCTCGACCCGGATATCGAGGAGGCCAACCGGCAGAACGAATGCAAGTCCGTCGATCTGCTCGATGAGAAACAGGTCAAGCCCATCGTCGATATGGTCGTGGCCGGAATCATGAGTGTCGAGACCGCTCAAGAAATGCTTGGTCTTGACCCGGCGAAGAACCCGGCAGGTTCCAGGTCGGAGGCGGCGTGGGCAGGATTATTCAGTCACGGCGGTCATAGCGGAGAGGTCTGTGACTCCTGCGCATACTTCGGTGAAGATGACAATCGCTGCAGAGTTACTCAGGCTGAGGTGGCCTTCGATTCCCCGGCGTGCCGGTTCCTCCAGCTCAGGAAGGTCGAGAGCAAGTGAATCTGTCTTCCCCGATGATGTGCGCTGTCGCGGACCTCGACTGGCAGGCCAGGGCGATACGCGAGGCGACTGACAAGAGCCTCATGGCGCGCGACATGTATGCCGAACAGGTGGCGTTCCAGCTTACGCAGTCGCTCAAGACCGCGCAGGAGCACGTCCACAAAGCGCTTCTGGGCTACAAGGATGTCGGCTCGCTGCCTGAGAACAAGCTCGCGGCGGTCAATGGTCTTGAGAAGCTGGACGCGCAAATCCAAGAAGCGATGCGCGCCCTTCGCAAGGGCCAGTCCCTGATGTTCCGCAAGGCAAGCCGCGCGTCCTTCCGCTCCGGCGTCTATCGCGGGATAGAAGAGTTCGCGACTGCACAAATGCCATTCTACAAAGACCTTACACCAGACGAGATCGACAAGGTCACGACGTCGGTGTTCACGCTCATCGACACTGACGCCCTGGACTTCATGGCCAACTACAACCTGGTCCTGGTGGGCGATGTGCACCAGGAGCTTGCGAGCGGCATCAAACGCACCATCCTTTCCGGGATCACCACAGGCAAGAACGCCCGCGACATCGTTCGAGACATGGGCAGCGTCATCGAGGACAAGGAGTCCTTCCGGCACGCCGGTACAAAGGTGTTCTCCAAAGCTCAGTACCGGATCGAGATGATAGCGCGCACAGAGGTGCTGCGCGCGCACAACCAGGGGCGAATCAAGTTCCACCAGCAGGTGGGGGTCACGAAGCTCGAATGGATGACCATGGAGGACGAGCGTGTGTGCCCGGTCTGCGGTGGGCTTGATGGCAAGGTGTTCGACACCGACCATTTCCCCAGTCAGCCCGCGCATCCAAACTGCCGATGCACGAGTGTTGTCGCGTGGCCGTTAGTCATCTGCGGCGGGGAACTCGGGGCGACGGCCGCTGTGGGGCAGAGCGCATGCATACTGCCCCCGCAGGCAATACACGACCAGGCAAAGCAGCAGGCCGAGGAAGAGAAGAAACTCAAGGGCGCATTTGGGTCCGGTCAGATGGCGGATCTGTCGGGGCTTACGGTGAAGCAGCTCCAGACTCTCGCCAAGGGCAACGGCATTGGGGTTGCCCGCACCAAGACCGACTTCATCAAGCTCCTCGACGCGGCAGAGCCGGGGATCGGACATGCCGACCTCTCCGGCGCGGCGCTGCAGGCAAAGATCAAGCAATTCAATATCGCGGCGCTGCGTAGCAAAGACGACCTCACGAAACTGCTCGCCGAGAAGCAGGCCGTCATCAAGCAGGCAAAGGCCCTGGAGGAAGCCGCGAAGAGCGCAGCGCCTCAGACCGATCTCTCCAGTCTTACCGTGACTCAGCTCAAGGACATGGCCAAGCAGCACGGCGTGTCTCTGAACCTCACGAAGTCCGATGTCATCGAGATGCTGGACGCGCTTGAGCCGCACATAGACCATTACAACTACTCCGGCAAGACCCTGATCGCCGCCAAGCAGAAGTACGGGATCCCGCCACTCAAGAACAAGCAGCAGCTCGTGAAAGCCCTGGAAAAAGCGGCGGGCAAGCAGATGGCTGATCAGGTCAAGCAGCAGGCTCTGGACGTGGCGAAGACCGAGGCTCTGAAGAAAGCCGAGCTTGCCATAAAGGATGCCACAGCGCAGGTGGTGATGCCGTCGTCTCCCGCGCAGTATTCATCGTTCCTCGATTCGGTGAAAGCCGTCGAAGGTGAACTTGCTAAGGACTCAGGGCTGCCCGCATCGGTTCTTCAAGAGCACGCAAAGGAAGTCGCCGTGAAGAAGCTGGCGTTCCAGCAACAGGTTGCGGCGATGAAGTCCGGAGAACTCAAAGACCTAGCGAAGCAGACCAAGGTCACGCACTGGCAGTGGGCCACGAAAGATGAACTGACAACTCTGTTCAGCGAAACCGATCCGGGCAAGATTGCGGCGGCCAAAGCAGGCATCGAAGCAAAGCACGCGAAGTGGGCCGAAAAGCACTTGGGGAAGTCCGGCAAGCCCGTGGCGAAGCTGCCGAGCCCGCCGCCGACTCATCACGCCGTTGAGCACATAACACCGGCGGCCCCCGCATTCACCAAGAAAGGCTCGGAGTTTGACGCTGCCGATGATGCATGGAAGTCTGAGGGCAAGCCCGAGAAGTTCAAGTATGAAGGCAAGGCCAAAGTCGGCGGGGCTCATGAGAAGGAGTTCTGGATCGACGAGAACGGCGACAAGTGGCTATTCAAGCCGGTCGGTAAAGGTAGTGACGACTTCATAGCCCACGGCGAGGAGGCCGCTTACAGGTTGGGCAGGCTCATCGACCCTGACGCCGTGGAAGTCAGGACAATCCGTATGAACGGTCGCACCGGCTCGATCCAGAAATGGCGCAATGATCTGGCAGCGAAATATGACTTCTCCAGTTTTGATGTAGCCGATCTCTCTGCAGATGAGATAGCGCAGGTCCAGCGCGAGCACGTCCTTGACTGGCTTATCTCAAACCATGACGGCCACGCCAAGCAGTTCCTCCGGGCGAAGAACGGCAAGGTCTACGGCATCGACAAGGGCCAGCTATTCAAGTTCCTGGGTTCGGACAAGCTCTCCGTAGACTATCACCCCAATGGGGTCTGCGGAGAAAGTGAACCTTTCTACAACACTCTCTTCCGCGCGGCAAAGCAGGGTAAGGTGACGGTCGATCCGTCGACCACTCTGCGCTACATTCGCGAAGTGGAGCGCATATCGGACGACGACTACCTCGGACTGCTGCGGCCTTACGTCGAAGGCAAGTTCGGAAGCGACGAGGCCGGTAAGCGGGCGTTCTACGAACTGGCTCTGGCGCGGAAGCACAACCTGCGCCGGGACTTCGAAGAGTTCTATTCGGATGTCCTCGGAAAGAAGAGGTTCGCATTCGACGACGCGGCAGATATCCCGGCCAAAGGTCGGATCGGGAAGGCAGAAGAGAAGATCATTGAAGATGCCCGCGTTCTCGGCTGGCAGGGCAAGGCGCTTCCGATAGACGAGGATGACATAGAGGACCAGAACGCGCTCATCTTCACCGAGACGGCGAAAGGCCAGCAGCGCACGGTCATCAAGCTCAAGGTCAGGCCGGAGGCAGAGGCAAAGATACTGGCCAAGCTCCGCAAGGCCACAAAGCAGGTCAGCAAGGTCGGGGAGCGCCTGCCGGAAGACGACTTCGCCGCTGATATCCTCGATGCCGCGAAGAGCGTGAATCACCACGCGGGTGATGGCAAGTACAACCAGGCCAAGATTGATAAGGCCGCCGGACACATCAAGGCTCTGAGGCAGCTTGCGAAATCCGATGACCCCGACATCCGTGAGATGGCCGAGACCTACATCGACTGGGTGGACAGAGTCCAGCAGGCCGCGATTCAAGGCAAGTCTATACCTGAGCGCTTCGAGGGTTATCTGAAGAAGGTCGTCACCAAGGCCAAGAAGACCGATTCGGACTTCACGGTTCGTAAGACAAAGGTGCTGCTCGAAAAGCGTAGCGTCAGCAAGGGTGACTTATCTGTCGAAAGCGATGCCGCCGATCTGGACTCCATGTTCGGCGGACGCCACCTATCCGATGGCGAGCAGTATGAGATAGACTTCGGTGACGGCGTCCGCGCGGTCTACCGCCCGTGGTCATCGAAGAACCTGTATGCGCATTCCGGGGAGTTCGAGATGGTTGTTCCCGACCGGCCCGATGCAAAGAGCCTGGACAGGGCGCTGGAGCGCATGGAGAAGATAGGGCTGAAGGCTAACGTTGCCACCCCCGAGGATGCGGAGATCCTCTATCTCCACAAGCAGGCATATCTGACAAAGGCCGACAAGTCCCCGGAATACACGCAGATGGTCTCGTCCCTTGACCAGCGCAACGCGTCCAAGACCGAGCGTGTGCAAAGCATGCGCGCGTTCTGGGAGAAGCGGCTCGGGGTTTCGGATATCACGAAGACGCCCGGTTATGACCCGGTCGGTGAGTATCAGCTCGGGTTCAAGGACCAGAAGATCACGGGCGGCTACCGCCACCAGTATCGGTTCGATATCTCTGATGCGGATATGGAGCGCGATATGGCAGGCTACAGCCTACACCACAGCCTGACGAACAGCTCCAGCATGAGCGGGTTCCTCGATGCGGCTCTGGAGAACAACGGCACCATGATAAGCACGGTCGAGAAGCTCAGGGTCGGGGTGCAGCCGCGCGGCATGTCGCCGGAATCGGACATGAGAAGCGGCGGCGCGTCTTATGTGTTTACACGAATCAAGAAGTCCCCACTCTCCGGCGCTTCCGGTGAGAACGGGCTCTACTTCAAGAAGCGACTTCTGCGGCGCATGGATGCTATTAGCTACAGTCACGACGCCTTTGGCAAGGTTACCGAAGACTATGTGCCCACGCACCGGGGCAGCGATCCCAAGACCTGGAAGACCTATGCGCGCAACTCAAGCAACGAGACTATCCTCAAACACTCCGTGACGCTGCTTGATAACCTGGAAGCGATAGTGGTGGGAAGCGAGTCCGAGCGGACCAAGGTGCTCGCGATATTCAAGAAGCACGGCATATCCAAGCTGACCGACGGCCGCAAGGTCGAGGAAATCGTTCTGGTGAGGTGAGTATGAAAGAGTTCATAGCAAGCGAAAAGGCGAGACTGCAAGCCCTGTTTGACGAGTTCAACCGCGACGGGTCGATCATGGTAATGCGCGAGGGGCGGGATACGCCGCTGTCGTTGGGGCTTGTCGACAGCTACACGGTGACCCGGTTAGCGCCGATATTCGATGCCGCGGGCAATGTTACGAAGACAGACTTCTGGGTCATGTTCAAGTCGGTTGGCTATGACAACGGCTACCAGTATGCGCACACCATCAAGGTCGTTGGATGGGGCAGCGAAGACAGTTACGAGCTTGACCTCACCGATGATCGTGGCCGCCGCTACCACATCGAACTGATCATGGACATAACGGAACACGACTATGTTGTCGACTGGCGCGCGTGGCAGAGCTACAAAACCGCAAATGCCGCCGAGTTCGAGATCATCGACGCCCAGCTTCTCGACGAGCATACGGCGATTGCGGAGGAGTGGCAATGAGGCTTCGATACATGATTGAACACGCGCTTCGGGATCGGGACATGAACCCGCGCTATGAACCCATCGGCGTTTGGGTTCAGGGTTCCGGCCCAGGGCTGGATATCGTGATGGAATACCTGCCGGGCAATGAGGACGCCCAAGAGGAAGCGGACTGGGTCATCAACCGCTTGGTGGAGAACGATATCAGGTCCCTGCCGGGTGACTTCCTGGAGTATCACCGGTCCACGATGTCCCCGTATCGCGGCATGCGCGGAGAGATAGTGGAGACCGAGGAGTATGCGACGGCGGAGGAGTGCGCCGCACGTGTGCTTTCGGGTCTACCAAGACCTCCTACTTAGTTTTGTGCTGCCTGACATTCAGCGCCTTCCACAATATCCCAGGGTGGATGCTTATCCGTTCCTGCATCTCATGGTCGGCGGTAAGCAGGTCCGGTCGCACATCGCCGTGATCCAGAATGAGGTCGAGGAATTCTGTCTCGTTGCTCTGAAAGGGAAGGACAGCGCTCAAACCCGCGCGGCACTCGTCGACGAGGCTTTGTGCCCACGTTCTTCGATCCGCCACATGCGATAGGGCATCGCTGCGAAGCACCGGTACTAACTGGTTCTCCAAGTCGCCCAGATCGAAACCGACATCATCACTCTTCACAGTGCGCCAATCCTTCCGGTTGATTGCGCCGTAGACGACGAAGGCCAGTCGCAGCTTGTTGGCATCCAACAAGCCGCATTGAAGAAGGCGGTGTGAGTCGTAAAGGTCTCTCGCCGCTCGTCGAGACAACAGCGCCGCGAACTTGCCTGCCGTGATCTCATGCACGTCCAGCATGGGTATGCCCGAAGCGGAGTAACTGCCTATTGGAAACGAGTCCCGGAGCGTTACAGGCCACAAGGGAACGCGGAGCATGAAGTTCAGGTCAAGCTGCAGGATCCCAGTCGGCGTCACCGCGCTCTCATACTGCAGCCGGAACTTCCCACCAGCATGTTCCGAAGGACTCCTGGTGATGACATAACCTTCGCGTCCGCATATCGCGGCAATAGCTCGTTCAAGTAAAGGTCTATCCTCTTCCATCGACGCACGGTCTTGGGAACCAACATAGTTCAGGTCGATATCGACTGAGAGGCGAGGAACCTGCAGCAGGAAGAGATTGAGCGCAGTTCCGCCTTTCAATGCCAGCTTCCCCTTGAGTTGGGGATGTGAGTTCAGCATCTCCAGCAAGGAAAGCAGATGGATAGCTTTCTCTAGTATCTCCGGCCTGAACCCCGTGGACTCGGACTCAGCAATCAAGCGATCTCTCGAAATCCTCATTGCTCGTCCCAGTGCCTTTCGACTATGAAGTCCGGCACAACCAGGTTCCAGTCCTGGAATAACTTACTGTTGCCCTTGTGTGACCGCTCAAGGTAATGAGGTGACTTCGGACACCGGGCCTTGAGGCGTTCCAGGTGAGAAGGATCGACCATCAACTGCTCGCGATGCTGATCCAGGAAGAATCCAACCTTGGCAGCGGTAGTGGCATTGTCCAATAGCTCGACGTATTCAACTATCTTGTCCAGATGGTAATACTCTACCATCTCCAGTGATCGCCAGACTTCCTCCCAGCCGCCGGAGAGTTCCGGTCTCTGCAACATGTCTACCATGGTCCGCTCCAGGCTTGTCACGCGCAAGGTTTCACCATGAGATTCGGCATTGTCCACGGCAAATGCCTCCTGGCCTGTGGTAAGCAGAGAGCGAGGAAACAACACTGCCTTGAACGTTTGTCCCTCGAAGCCGAAGGAATGAACGCGTGAACGAGAGCAGCAGACGTAGTCGTTGCGCAGTGTGTAACCCTTGCCGTGGAATTGAAGCGCTGTGTGATATGCGAGAACTGCGTCAGGAGCCATTTTCGTGCATATCAGATAAGGGTCGGCGACTACAGGTATACCGGGAGGCGCGCTGAGGTAAAGCCCTTTTCGCACTTGCTTGACCCGGCCGGTGTGAAGATAGTACTTGAGCAAGGCTCTCCGTCCGGTCGTCTTGCCTGGACGTTCGCGTGAGTAGAATTCCTCGAAGTCCCGCGAATCGAATACCGTCTTTCTGTTCAGAAACATCTGAGCCTTCATGTCGCAACCTCCTCGTACTTGATAATGTGTAGCGCAAGGTATAATTATACTACCCTATTCGACGCACGCAGTCAAGTCCATTATCGGTTACCGCCTGACGCAACTTGAGTCCGTGTTCTGATAAGCATAGACATTTTATACCCTTTGGCGCTCGGCATCAAGTGGCACGCAGTCTTTGAGGCACAGGATTGAAAACCAGCAAGGGCTCCTGTGGTCTCAACGGCAGGCAACTTTCATTTGCGTAGACCGCCAAAAAACGTCCGTTTGCGCAGATGATTGTACGAGTTGGGTCACTCTCTTACTCAGAAAAGATTCCGGCACGCCGTGAATTCCGCCAGTAAATATCAACTGGAGAGGTTCCCTGCCAATGGGAACTGCATGTGTCGGAGTGATTGATGCAGCTTTTCGCCACGGACAATGACCGGCTTGTCTTTCTTCTGGAGACGGACGCCTCGCGTCACCTGGAGCGGTTGCTCGCTCAGGCGGCAGAGCTCGTCACCGAGGAACTGCCGGAAGACGAGCGTCCGAAATACATAACCAACTACATCGGCTCCAAGCAGAAGCTCATCGACTGGATCTGGAAGCACACTCCCGAAGGGGTGGATTCGGTCATAGACGCGTTCTCCGGCTCCGGCGTCGTGGCCTACATGTACAAGACCAAGGGCCTGCGGGTGCTGGCCAACGACCGGCTTCGTTACTCCTACCACGCTGCCCGCGCAATCGTCGAGAACTCAAGCGTCCGGATAAGCGAGGACGAGCTTGCCGCTCTGCTTGCGGATAATCCAAAGGCTGGGACCTTTGTCCGAGACAACTTCAAAGGGATATTCTTCGCAAGCGGAGTTCACGGTGTCATCGACCAGATCCGGGCCAGCGCCGACAAGCTGGAGGGCTACAAGAAGGACATCGCGCTCTTCGCGCTCGGTAAGACTTGCATGTCCGGCAAGGGCGGCTTCGGCCACTTCTCATCCTCGACCGATTACGGAAAGCGCCAGGACACGCCAGAGGAGTTTCGGCAGCGCTTCGCCGATAACATCGCGCGCATCAATGCGCTCATATTCGACAACGGCAAGGAGTGCAAGGCATCGAACAAGGACATCAACGAAGTCCTGTCGGAAGCCAAGGTCGACCTTGCCTACTTCGATCCGCCCTATGCCACCGAGTTCTCCACAACCAACTACGAGAAGAGCTACCACTTCGTCGAAGGTCTCATGACCTACTGGGACGGTCTCACGCTCGTTGAGGATTCCAAGACTCACCACTACGAGACCGACCACAAGACGGTGACCAAGGCCAACGCGCAGGAGTTCTTCTCGACGTTTCTCACGAACGCGAAGCATATCCCGAACTGGCTCATCTCTTACCGCGACCATGCCTACCCAAACGAAGGCGAGATGAAGCAGATCATCTCGGCAAGCGGCATGTCGAGCCGGATGCAGTCTCACCAGCACAGGTATCACATCTCATCGAAGCATTCCGAGAACTCAGTCGCGATGGAGCATCTCTTCGTGTGCTCTCGCTCAAAGGAGATGAAGAAGGCCGCGAGCCTCTGTCCTGTCTGTTCTCAGCAGGCAATGGAGGCCGAGGCCATTTGGGACGAGACGGAAAACGAAATCCGCTACCGCGTCCGCGATCCAGAACAGTTCGACCCCGACAGTTTCAGGCGGAAACCACTCGACGGCGTGAACGGCGTTGCGATCATCGTTGGCAGGCTGAAGAAGGAGAGCGTTCCACAGGGGCGTGACCCGCAGGCGATGGTCCTGCAGGCATACCGGTTCGCCAAGAAGACGGACAGCAACCCCGAAGGCTGGACAACCGAGAAAGCCAAGGACTGGATAAAGCAGCATGAGCCTGAGGCGTCCAGCGCAGAGATTCGGATCGAAGAGAACATGCAGGCGCTGGCCCACGCGCCGCTGTCGGACGACCTTGACCTGCTCTGCTGCCAGGCCGGAATGGACCCGGTCAAGGTGACGGGCTACATGGGCAACAAGTTCGTGATGCTCGGCTGGATAGAGCGGCAGGTCCCCAAGGACGCAAAGACCGTCGTTGACGCGTTCTCCGGCGGGGCGAATGTCGCCTACCATCTCAAGCGCAAAGGGATGAAGGTCATCGCAAATGACCTGCTGCTCTTCCCATATCATATCGCACGGGCGGTCGTTGAGAACTCCCGCGAAGTCTTGACTGACGAGGATATAGAGAGGATTCTTTCTCCCAACCCCAACGCGGGCACGTTCATCGTCGACAACTTCAGCGGTTACTACTACACCAAGCGGGTGCTCTCCTGGCTTGACCAGGTGTGGGCTAACATCCAGAAGCTTTCCGGCTACAAGAAAGACCTAGCGCTGGGGGCGCTCGGAAACACGGTCAAGGCTAAGTCTCTCTACGGTCAGTTCCATCGCTCGAAGATCAACCTCAAAGGCGAACTCGGCACGGAAGCCGACGCGGAGATGGAAGCGGATGCTGGTGGGTTCAAGGAAAGCCAACTCACCAGCATTCCCATCTCCAGCATGGTGGAGAGCTTCAAGCGGTACGCGAACCAGCTTAACCGGCTGGTCTTCGACAACGGCCAGGAGTGCAAGGCTTTCCATGGCGACGCGGTAGAGGCGGTGCGGAAGTACGGCGCGGACGTGCTGTATCTCGATCCACCCTACATAACGGAGTTCTCGAACAACGACTACGAGTATTCGTTGCACTTTGTCGAGGGCTTGATGAACCGCTGGGCGGACAAAGAGCTTCTCGACGACAACCGGCGCAGCTACAAGTCGCGGACTCACTTCGACCGCGAGAGCATCCGCGCTCTTATCGAGAACCTGGCTTCGGAGGCGCGGGGCAAGTACAAGACTGTGATCATGTCCTACCGGGACCACGCGTTCCCGACCGAAAAGGAAATCCGCGACATCTTCGCTGAGCGTTTCGGGCAGGTTCGGGTCAAGGGCATGGATGTCGAGTATGGCATCGTCCTCGGCAAGGGGGGTGAGGGCAAGAACGGGCGCGAGCTTCTATTCGTGGCGTCCAGTTCCAGGCAGGCTCCCAGGTCAATCGCTTCGGCTGGTGTCTCAAACTGCCACACTGCTATCCCCGTGGAAGTGAGTCTGAACAACAAGGACGGACTCTCGTCCGAGGCGATTGACCTCAACCCCAACGCTGGCGATCCACAATTCAGCTTCATCATGTGTCGCGCTGGCACGAACAAGAACGGCGACCACTTCACCCCGGACGAACTCGCCGCACGCTACACCACGGCCATAAACAGGAAGATCGACCTCAAACACTCCCAGGAACTCACGGACATCGTGGGCGGCATAGTCGCGGCCGAGTTTGTCGAGGACGAGACCGGCGGGCGCGTCGAGTGCGTAGGCGAGCTTTATGCGGCGGAAGCCCCAACCGCCGCGCTCGCCTACAAGCTCATGAAGAAGGGCATCATCTCCCAGGTCTCGATGGAGTGTGACTACGAGTCCGGAGAGTGCTCGATTTGCGGGAAGACTGTGAGCAACAAGAACGACTACTGCGTGCATCTGAGAAAGTCCAAGGGCTCGGAGTATCAGGGCAAGCCGGTATTCGAGATACTGCACGGCGTCACATTCACCGGCCTTGGGCTTCTGGACCGCAAAGGAGCCGACGATAACGCGCGGATAACTCAGGTCGCCTCGGACAAGACGGGGCAGGCAGAAGATACAAACTCAGGAGGCACCTCATTGGAAGACGTTAAGAACGAACACGAGACCGACGAGCAGCGTGAAGAAGCTGCAAAGAAGAAAGACGCTCCCGGCGGCGGGGCCGCTCCTCCGGTCGACGACAAGACCCGGGTGAAGGAGCTTGAAGCGGAGAACAAGGACCTCAAGAACCAGGTTCTGGAGCTTCAGAAGCAGGTCCAGGAACTCGAGGCGACAAGCAAAGCCGCCGCGAACAAGGCGCGTGCGCAGAAGCTTCTGAGGAAGCTGGAGAAGGCGGGAATGTCCTTTGCCTCTGACGAGGACAAGGACCAAGAACTGAACCGTCTTGCCGGACTTTCGGACGATGCGTTCGCCGCGACCGAGGCTGCCTATGACAAGGCCATCCAGTCAAAGTCCGAGTGTCCGAATGCCGGGAAGCAGGACGGGGACAAGGATGCCGGTGATAGGGAGAATTCTGCTTCCGCTTCGACGGATCGACAGATGCGCTCGCACGCGGACGTGCGACCCGCCGATGTCGACGACAAGAAGCTCTCCCTTGAGGACAAGCTTCGCGACGGATTCATGACTGCCTACCGTGAGCGAGTCGGTCTCGCTGGCGCGGGCAAGAGCAACTAAGGAGGCGCAACATGGCATTTCTGAACCCCAACCATCGAGGGCTGGCCTACGGCGACGGCTACATGCAGGGCGCGGGATCGTGTGGCCAGTTCGTGAAGCTGGTCGGCAATGATCTCTTCGCCGTGAACACCGACTCGCAGGACAAGAGCTTCGGCGTGCTCATCAAGGACTACAAGGCAGGCGATATGCCCGGCATCTTCTGCATGGGCGGCGTCTACGAGACCGACGTCTACGAGGGCACAATCAACGCCGGTGATGATCTCAAGGTCTCCGCAAATGGCAAGCTCACAGCGGGTGTCGAGGAGGGCGACGATGTGGTCGCCAGGGCTATCTCAGTATCGAGCGGGACGCTGAAGTTCCGCCTGCTCATCTAAGGACGGGAGGGACAATTGGAAGCAACCCAGCTCAACATTCACAGCCAAGAATACATGGAGACCATGGCCCGGCTCATGACCGAAGCTCTGGAATCCCCAGAGGGCATGCGCGCGCTCGCGGCGGCAATCGCCGATCCAATCGAGCAGGAGATCAAGCGCAAGGAGATAACCTCGCTTCTCCTCACGCAGCACACTCTGCCCAAGGGTGAGCGGCCGATCTACCAGAAGAAGCCGAAGGTCAAGGCTTACTGGATCAGCACGGAGGGTGAGGCGCGAGAGCAGGAACTCGGTCAGGACGAGGTCGAGTTCCCAACTAACCGAATCCACTCCACACCGATGGTGGACGTATCGGTGCTGAAGAACGGCAACATCGGCACCCTGATGGACATCCAGACATCTTCGGCGGACGAGATTCGCAAGGAGATCGACAAGAGAACACTCACGGTCCTCTCTGCGGCCGTGCCGGCCGCGAACACTATCGAGGTCACGGGCGGCAAGCTCACCGACGATGCCTTGAACGAGGCCATCTCCATCATTGAGGACCTGGAACTCTCGGTCAAGTACATCGTGATGCGTGGCCGGCGGTTCAACGATATGCGCGACTGGGATCTCGACCCGGAGACCCGGGCGGAACTCAGAACCAAAGGTGTCATCAAGAACTACGGCACCGGCGGCATTCTGCTTACCGCTTCCGCCAGCATGACTGAGATTCTGTTGGTGCCGGACGATGAGATCGGCAAGATGCCGATTCGCGAATCACTCAAGACCGAGTCCATCGAGCAGAAGACCCGGTTCAAGACGGGCTGGCTCGTCTGGACGGAGCTTGGGCAGGGCGTCACCCGGCCCGAGATTCTCGCCAAGATCAGGATACTGCCGTAAGGAGGGCTGACGTGACTAAGTACTGTAACTCATAAATTCGATGACGTATTATTATGATCAGGCCGCTTTTGCGGTGGGGTAAGAACAGGCAGAGAGCTTTGACATCAACCGTGCCAGATCC
>JACPPP010000116.1 GCA_016190935.1 Armatimonadota bacterium
AAAGGCGACCTTGCACCGCGCACGGGCAGCGTCGAAGAGGAACGGGAGGACGGTGTTTTTGCCGATGTATTCGGTGATGTCTTCCTTCGTGTAGTAGGCCCCCATCTGTTTCTGGTTGATGTATTTCTCGAAGATGTAGCCGAGGACGTCCGGGTTGATCTCCCTCTCCGTGCGCGACGGGCGAGTGTCTAAGCACCACTCGTAATCATTGAAGAAGGAGAACACGCTCTCGAATGCGTCGTCGGGAATATCGACAACGGTCTGCCCGGCATCGTCCACATAGCGGCTCTCGATATCGTGAACCTCGAATAAACCGCCGTTCAAGTAAGGTATTCTGCCGAGTAGTTCCTCGAAGTCCAGCTCGCGCTTGCGTGATCCAAGTCCCTCGTGGAAAAGCCGCAGAAGGAAGCATCTGTAAAACGACTGGAACTCGTCTTTGCCTCGCCTTTCCTGAACGGCCTTAAGCCGGTTGCTCATATAATCGCGGTCGCCATCCAGGAAGCCCTTCCGCTGAAGGAAGTAGATGAACATCAGGCGGTTAAGCATGACTGATGAGTACCACAGCCTGTCCGCTTCGACGGTGATCCCATCTATGAGCTTCTGGAAGCTGTCGAGCTCTTTCTTGAAGCGGTCGTAGAACTTCTTAGTGACCCTCTCGGTGTTGACCATCTCCTGGAGGCGCGCCCGGAAATGCTTCTTCGGCGCTTCCTTGAGCTTCTTGATCGTCTCGGCCTCAAAATTCGACGGTTGGCGGGTGTCCAGGTAGATACGGTCGACGGCAAGGCCGCTCTTCGCACGCCCGAACGCCTTGTCCGGATTCGATGGAACGAGTATCAGAAGCGCCCCGGCCACGTTGCAGAAGACAACCGCAAACTGCGGATCCTGCTTCAGGTGACTCTCAACAATCGCAACGGCATCCTGCCATCTCCCGGTGGGCACGTCCAGGCGGTAGACCCAAGCATCCGTTCCTCGCACCTCGCCTGCGGCTTTGAACGCCGGGTTGAGGCAGACGCGAGCCTTGCCCATCAAGCAATAGTCCGTGAGCACCGGCGCATAGTCGTACCAACCAAGCTCCACAAGGCCCTGTGCGAACCGTTGGTCATCACCGGACAGGAGATTGAGCAACTCGAAGCTCATTCGACCGCCTCCGTTTCGGGGATCAGCTCAAGATAACTCACGACCTCAAGGGGCATAGTCTCCGGGTTGTCGCTTGCGAGAGTGATGGGAGGGAGTTTCTCATCAAGCCAGTCCACTAATTCTGTGGTGTTCCTGCTCTCCTGAGCAGTCCTCATCATCTCTTCCGCTTCAGCCTTATGCTTCTCCAGGGAGTATCGGCCAAGCCGCAGGGATATGTCGCCCGGCAACGTATCCGGCCGAACGGCGAAGAACGTTTTGATCTTCTTGTTGATATGACCTGTAGCCCAGACCTGTCCCTGCGCCTCGTTGCGGGCCTGCGCGATCAGCATCTCTCTGCACCGTCGCTTCGCGTCGAGAATGATCTCCCACTTGATGTCCCGTGGCGACACGTCCGGCACGCTCTGGTCTTCCGAAGGTGGCTTAGGACTGCGTATCAGGTCGATGATCCGGCTGGGTTCCTGGACAGGTTCGGGGAATAAGTCCAGTGTCTGCTTGTCGAACGGGTAATAAAGCCACCAGCAGTTCTTGTGCTCCTCGGGCTTCCCTGCAATCACACAAACGAAGATGCCCCTGTGAGTGGATTTCTTGTTGCTCTGACAACCGAAAGGGATCTTGCCCACTTCCTCGATGCCGAAATCTTGCAGCATCTTGATTACCTCGTTGAGCATATCGTGGAAGCGGTTGATCGGGTTCTCTGAGTCGATCTCATCGATGACCGTCACGTCACCCGCCTTAGTCCTGCGCAATTCCTCCAGGCTGAACACCCGGACAGTCTCGCCTATCACACTTGAGTCCACCGGCAGGTTGTCCTGAATCTGCTCGATCTTCTTCTGCAGCCGCTCGACTATCTTCAATTGCTCTTCAAGCCCACCCTCCGGGAAGAAGTTTGCAATGGTAATATCCTCGTGCGGCGAGAAGAGGCGGTCTATACGACCGTTCCGTTGGATCATACGGACTGGGTTGAAGTGCAGGTCATAGTTGATGAGGTATCCGCAGTCCTGTAGGTTCTGTCCCTCGGAAAGAACGTCGGTCGATATGAGAACTTGAATTGGATGAGCCGGTTTCCTGTCAGCATTGTTCGCAAGCGGGGCAAAGTCTTCGACTACCCTCGTTTTGATGGCTGGCTTGGTCCCGCCGACTATCTCCTCGATTCTCACCTCGCCTACAGCCTGCATGAAGTCCTTGTCCGAGGTCAGTTGCTCAAAGATGTAGTCAGCGGTATCGGCATAGAATGTGAAGATGAGCGCTTTCTGGTCGGGAAGGAGCTTCTTGAGTTCTCCCTTCAGGCGAGCAATCTTCCCATCCCTCGCGCCTACGAGCGACCTGACCTTGTCGATCAGCGGATCGAGTAGCTGGTGATCCGCCGTAACGTCGGCCGCGAGGCGGTCGATATCGTAGTCGTTCGGATCCCTCTCCTTCAACTCCTCCAGATAAGAGGAACCGTCGCCCTCATCATCGTCCTCAAGCTGCCTTGTGAAGTCGAGTTGCATCTTGCGGTATTCATCGTTAGTGAGCCGCCGGCCTTCCCGGAGCGCCTCAACCACCTTGTCGCTGAATCGCAGCAAGTTCTCTGCTGTGGAGATGAATGATACTACGCTGCTTTCCAATCGCTTCAGGAGCAGTATGCGGAACAGCGTCTGCAGCCTCAGGAACGTCTGGTTCTTCTGAGCGTCTGGGGAGACCGAATACTGTTCCACGTTGTATGCGCCGAGAGTCAGGCTTTCAATCGTGGCTGCAAGCTCATCATACTTGACGGTGTTGCCGGATATGGAAAGCCCATACTCCAGAGCGGCCATATGCCTGTTTGGAAATCGGACTTCCTTCTCGTTGATGACAATGACCTCGCCCTTATCCTGCCTGCGGCGGATATCGAGTCGGCTTCGGCAGACCATTGTTTCCAGCAGGAGGTCGGTGGTGCTGACCCCCATCTTCTCCACTTGCTTGAAGAAATCGCGCAGGCTGCGGAGGCGGAGGTTGGTGGTCTGGAAGAAGTCGTCTCTGTCGCGCGTCATAAGACGGTAGAGGCTGAACAGATCGCGGATACTATTGTTGATCGGAGTAGCCGTGACGAGCAAGACTTCTTTGTCCTGCGGCCCGCCTTGCAGTATCTCCATGAGATTCTGAAACCTGTTGGCGTTAGGGTTACGGAAGTTGTGGGCTTCGTCAACTATCACAAGAGCGTAGTTCTCGAGGTCGCGCAGCCTGGCCTCGAAACCTGACCCGGATGTGTTACCCAGAGTTTCCATGCTCTCAGTGATCAGGGCTATGCCTTGGTCGCGACTCGCGCGTTCCCACACCGATTCGAGTTGGGCCGGACAGATCACTAGGATCTTGCGCTGGTTTCTGGGTCTGGCCTTCGACCGCCTTTGCATTGCACCCAGAGCGATGTAGGTCTTGCCGAGTCCGACGGCGTCCGCGATGATGCAGCACTTCAGCTCAGCCAAAACGCTCAAGGCCGTGTCGCGGCCTTCTTCCTGAAACACCGCCAGGTTCACGTCCGAGGCGGATGCAGCGAGAGATACGAATCTATGTCTGTAACGCTCAAAGATTGCTTTCGCATAAGGATGGAATGGTGCAAACCGCTTCAAGCGGGTAGTTTCCAACCACTTGATAAGCTCCTGCTTGAAATCTGCCCTCTCCTGCGTTTTCGCCTCACCCCACATCAAAGCGAACCACTCGCGCAGCCGCGCGACCGCTTCAGGTTCATGCTGGAACAGATTCAGTTCTCTCTGGCCTTCGATGCCAGAACGCGTGAGGTTACTGCTACCGACGACACCGACATCCTGAGTGACATACAGTTTCGAGTGGGTCCGAAGAGCGGCCTTTGCAGCTTGAAAGCTCGGCAACTGCAGAGCCCGGACGGCATTCTTGACCGACTCATCATCAGCCAACCGGTGTACCGGGTCTTCCCCTGAAGCTTTCCACTCCTCCGCCATCTGGAATGATACGACGTCCTGAGCAACTGGCATATCCGAGAGGTCAAAGCCCACAAGCAGCCTCAGTTCGCCATTCTCAGCCGCACTCCCGATTGAGGAAATGCCGTAGGCGTCTAGGAATGCTGTGCAGACGTCCAGATGCGCGGACCCGACCATATGGTCTAGCGCATCGCGCATCTTGAAGCGATCATTGTCGGCCACGAATTGGCTGGATATACTGATCGCGACATCTTCTATTTCTGTCTTCAAGGGTTACCTCCCCTTAACGCGCCTCACGAACTAGATGGCTGGCGTTTGCATCGTTCTTCTTAGTCAACAGGCAATCTCTCGGCTCTCTCTGCGCTCTCGCAAGCTGACTCCTCGGTTTGGTAGACCAGGGAGATGATCCGGTTTCTCTGCGTCAGGTGTTCGTCACGATATGGCACGGCGACGGCCTCGACATAGCGAACAACATCCTTCTTCGCTCCAGGCAGAACACATTTACCTCTGAAGAAGGTTTCCGCCAGGCACCCCGCGATCATATCATTGCTCCTATCGACGTGCTTGAACCGGGGAAAGAACAAGCCGGAATCCTCCCCCGCGTGGTATTTCACCCGGTATTCCTCCTGCGGAACACTCATATCTTCTAGTCCCGGTAAAGCCACGTTATGCCTAGTCTTCACCTGTGCCGGCTTCAACTGCATCTCCCAGACAACGGCCACACACGGCCACGGCTGCAGTTGGTCCAACCGCAAAGCCGTTGCTTCCAAGGAGCAGGCAAACTCCTCAGCCAGCGCGAGCATATTGTCGATTGACGGCTCAAGCTCCGAGCACCGACCTACAAACATCTCCTTCGGTAGAAGCAAAGCCCGTGCCGCTACGTCGCAGAAGAACTCCTCCTCGTTGCCATCTACGAACTCGCCGGTGTAGAGATCAACCTTCTCTTTTGGCCCTTCGGAATAGTTGGGCATCAACGTATGACCAATCTCATGTGCCAACGAGAAGTTGCGTCGCCCCGGTGAATCGCTGATCCTCAGACGCACTTCGAGATCTCCGCTCGGCAAAGGGATGAGCATGCCGGATCGCGGCATGTCAACGGTCTTCACAACTGTAATCCCCTGAAAGGACGCCAGCAATTCTAGCGGGACCGGGGGGACATCCACTCCGGCATCGGCCAGAAGCTGGTTTGCGACGTGTTCAACCGCTGCAGACGGGTCGCCAATCCCAGTAAACACTCACCAATTGTCCGGCAGCGCGGCTATAGTAAGTTCGTCCGCCAGATCGAATGCACCGGTTCACTGCCACCATCGCCTATCTCACCGACCTCTTGATAGACTCCCAGAGATACTCCCAGTCTTTCTCGGTCTTCGGCTGGTCTCCCCGATGACGGATCCGGGCAAGCATCTCGACATCTTCCTTCCCGATCTCTTGGTGCAGTTCTGCGAACCGGCGTAGGCTAGCCGGTATCCTGACCTTTCCAGGCTCAGGAGTATCCGGTGTTCTACCCAACAGGTATCCAACGCTTGTGCCCAGGACATTCGCTATATCGAACATCACCTGAGCAGATGGACGCTTACATTCGCCGTTCTCAATCTGATGCATGTAAGCCTTGGATACCCCGGCCAGCTCCGCAAGCTGTGCCACGGAGACACCTTTAGCGGTTCGCGCGCCTGTAACCCGCGCCCCAAGGGCACGCGTCTCTTCGCTGGAATCCGCATTTCGCATTTTCAACTACCACCTATGAGTATACTACTGATGACCGATTGTAGTCGCCTAGTCTTGACTGCATCGCCTACCATGCATTATACTATCTCTGACCGGCAGGCGTCAAGCGTCGTTGACTCCGGGCGCTGGCGTTTGAGTCTTCCAGTCGAAAGGCGGTGATCATAATGGCAAGAGGAAAAGTGACGAGTGCAGGGGCAGCCAGTGCGGCCTCCAAAGTGCTGAAAAGCGGCAGCACCGGAAAGGCAAGCAAGACTGCGGCAGGCAGCGCGCTGTCTCAACGCCCGTCGAGGAAGGGCAAATAGTCCGCCGATAGCAGCACGTGTTGGTCCCGATCTGACGACACGTGCTGCTACCGTTCGTGACGATGCATGATCGTCAAGGCCACTGGCAGTTGCCCGTGGCAGTAGCGGAGAGCAATGCATGGAGCGGAGCGACATAACACCATGCCGTGACTACAACATGGGCCTGGGTTACAGCAGGAACGAGCACCCTATGGTAGAGACTGGACCGCCCAGGACGAAAGCTTTCCAGTCGATCTATGGGCGGCACACAGAGCTCTGGGTTGCTGAATGTGATGATCTCTCCATGAATGGCGTGCCAGTCGGATAGGTCGCGTGAAAGACTGGCCACACTAATGCTTTCCTGAGTTTGTATATCTGCCACGGGATCATCAGTGCCGACTGACAAGATGTCCTCACTGGGAACTTCGAGTACCGGAATGCCGGACGGCAGTTCATAGAGCCGACCGCGAACCGTCGCCTCTTCCACAGAAACAGCAGACCGACAGTACGCTTCGTGATTCCAGTAGCCCCTCTTGAGCGTGCCGTAGACGAACAGCCGGAACAGCCCTGGTACGTCGGAACAGGCATGTCGGATCATGCGGAGACACCCCCCTTCGGAACGGCCGGCTTGGTTCTCTGAGCAACGAAGTGGAAGGGCAGGCACTCGAACTGCGACAGGTCATCTACGCGGAACACCAGAATATGCATGGGCTTTGTCGGGAGCACAATCCATCCCGGCACTTCCGCCTGAACTGATCTGAGGTACTTTGCATCGGAGGCATAGACTGCTGCACTGAACACGGGGTGGAATAGCAGTTCCAGCGGCCTATTGCCCTTGGCAATGATCACAGTGCCGGGGTCGGTCTTTGCCACGATGACCGCGCTCATCTGGCCCCGACACAGCGCGAGCCCGTCCCGGAGCGCCTTCACGTCTATGCGGTCGTCGACAATGCAGGCGTCTGCAATCCGACCGATTATCTCGCTGTCTACCTCGGCATGCCTGCCGAAGCGGAACCGATGGAATAGGTAGTCGGCGTTCAGGACTGTTCCATTGTGGGTCACCAGGCAGTCACCCGTTCGGAGCGGATGGTTGTTCTCGTTGACTGCGGCGTCGCCTCGGGTCACGAAGCGCGTATGTCCCATAAGCACGGTGACGCTGTCATCGACATCGCCCAGCGCCTCCCCGAAAGCCTTGTCGCGCACGAACTCGCTTGCCGGAACCGGGCGCTTGAACAGCCGGTGCTCGCCCTCCCGGTTCACCCAGGCTATCCCCGTTGCATGGGGGCCGCGCTCCTCGCTGAGTTCCAGAAGCCTGGTAAACACCCAGGTCAGGTAGTCAGTCTCCTCTTGCGTGCGTCGCTTAGTTCCGAATACTACTCCCGCTTGTCCGCACATTCCGCGTCACTCCCTTCTGCTGCCTCGAATCCTCTGAAGATGCCCTCGGCATACTGCTTCCTGTTCTCTTGCACCCAGAGCGCCGTGGCGTAGTGCTCCATTTCGAACGCCAGTTCAATCACCCTGGGCGCGTCAAGCATGTTGGTCTTGCCGGAGAGCCTGACCGCTTCCAGCCCCTCCAGCACATCCACAGGCGCTCTCACCTTAGTTCGCTCCATTGCCCACCTCCGATGTCTCAGGGGCAGGCTTCGGCCTTTTGGGCTTCGGCCTGCCGTTCTTCCAAGCAGCGTCTCCGGGCATTGCGTTGAGTAGGTGCTTGCGAGCGGTCTTGAACTCATCGCCTATCAGCCCGAGGTGAAGTAGGAAGACGCGGAAGTCATACTTGGCGCTGGCCGGGTCGAACTCCCGCTTTCGGCTCGACGCTCCTCGGCTATTCAGCGCCTTCGCGGCGATGGCGAGAACGAACTGAATGGCTGCCCTCACCTTGCCAGCGTGGAGCGTTGCCTGGAACCATCGGAACTCGACAGTGCCTCGATACCAGACGTTGTGGAGGTTCACACCGTGGTACCTTGTCTGATCGTAATGCTGCGGATGGTGATTGTGGTAGCCGTACCAGATGCGGTTCATCTGCTCGCGGGTCTTCGGGCGGCTGCGCTCTATCTTAGCGATGAGTTCCGAACTGACCGGTTTGGTGTAGTTGCTGAGCCTCGATTCGTTGACACCGAGAGCCGTTAGGATCAGCGGCTCCTGCTTATGCACGATCTTGGCCAGGTTGCCGAGCGTCTTTCCATCAAAGGCGGTCGCGTCAACGTGAATGTGGATGCCACACTTCTCGTCGACAGTCGCGCCGCTTCTGCGGATTGCGCGTACCACGTCTTGCAGGGTCTGGATGTCTTCGTAGTCGAGGACCGGCGAGACCACCTCAGCCCTTAGATTGGCCGGAACGTTAGTTAGCGAGGCGTCGGCGACGACCATCCATGTGCGGCCGCGCTCATCGACGACGTGCCAGGGATCGTAGCAGCTTGGGCTTCCAACGTGCTCGGCGCTGCCGCCGACCACGGTCTGGATCGCGCGAGCCACATCGCCACGGCTCCGCTTTATGGTTTCAATCTCTACCCCGAACCTGAGTTCCTGGAGCTTCACTTATCGACCTCCGAGTTTGAAGACTGGCAGAACACATGTTTGGTGTTCCTGCTGTTCAATGAATGCCTCAAACCCGAGGAAACATCAAGTCCAATGAGGCTGATTTCCGAGGAATCTGGTGTTCTTTTTCAAGCGTGGAATGATTGGTGCAGGGGGTAACGGATCACCCTGGGATGGTCTCGCCTTGGTCGATGCCCGCATCGAGCAGGGCTTCGTTCAACCGCTGGACGTGCGCTTCCTCGCGGGTGATCCTGGTCATGGCCGTGGTGAACTCGTCAGATAGGTCGACCGGCAAGCCGACTGCCTCCTCAATACGCCGCACTCGCTCGTCGAGATTGGCGAGCAGATCGAGCACGTGGTTTCGGATGACCCCGTCTCGCTTCTCGGAGGGCGACGGGATGAACTCAGTCATCCCGCCGCTTCGCTTCACTATCATGTATGCCGCCTGTCCTTAGCTCAAGGTCGCGCCCAGGGAATGGATGCGCGGGTAGATCAGGTTGTTGCCGGTAAGCACTGCCTTGTAGCGCACGCGGTTTCCAGCCGGGTTGGCGAAGGTGCAGAGGAAGATGTATTCCGTCCAGGTCTGGTCTACCTCCCTTGTCGAATCTAGTGTCATCGGCTCCCAAGTTACGCCACCGTCATTCGAGGCAAACCAGTTGAGGGAGCAGCCGCTGGGTATGCTCATCTCCGCGTAGACCTTGGTGGATTCCACGCCCTGCGTAAGCTCGTTCTCGCGGGATATGTAGGTCCCATCGGGGCTGTTCAAGTAGCCGATGAGGTTCACGTCCTTGTAGTTCAGGGCCGGGGAATCATTCAGAACGCTACTTGAGAACTTGGCGCGCACGATCACTCGCGTCGCGATGTTGGGAAGCCGCTCTTCCTCGGCGGGGACGATGGCATCCCAGGTGACCCCACCATCGGTCGAGTACTCCCAGGTCATTCCCGTCCCTTGTGGAATCGCGGAGTACTCGTCCAAGTTCAGATCACTGAACTGCACGCCGGTTATCTGCTGGAATCGGATTTCCCCTGATGCGGCGAAGTCATACCCGTAGATGCGCATGTTGAGGTCCGAGCCATTCAAAGGAGTCCAGGTCTCCGCGTTGGAGCTTTCAAGCAGCACGCCCGCCGCGTACGTCTGCCTCGTGATGACGCCATTCCTGCCCATCTGACCCAGGCTCGCGATGCGCACGCGATAGTTCGTGGAGTTGGTGAGTAGGACCACGGCGAAGCTCTTGTCGGCCTGCACGTAGAACGGGTCGCTGAAGACGACCTTGGTCTCTGCGTTGAGGGCTATCTCCGAAGGCGCGACGACCTTCTCGGCTAGAACCGTCTCGTTTGGAAGCCCGGTGGTGACGCCGCGAATCTGAACGGTAACCGGAACGGACGCGTCCTTTCTCGTGAAGTACAGCCCTATGGCGGAGATCACGCGGTTCTGAGTGAAGCTGAATGTCTGCGCGAGCGGGTCACGCCGAGCCGGGGCAGGCACCGTGCGCCAAACGATTCGCTCGACCGGCACGCGGATGATCCGGGGTTCGACCTCACGGATGATCGTCTGTTGCTGGACTATCGTCCGCTGCTCGATGATGGTGTTCGTGACTTCGACACGCTCAATTCGAGTGACAACCAGCGGATCGTTCACCTGCAGCATGGTCTGAGCGGAGTACGTGCCATCGGTCATCTCGACGATCCGGTTGCCGTTGCGCGCGTTCTCCGGGATCGTGAACGAGCATGTCACTCGTCCCGCTTCGTCGGAATGAACGTCGCTTGCGACGACCTGGCCGTCACAGCGGACGGTTATGTTGGTGACGTTGGGAGTGAAATTCGCGCCTGTCACGGCGATGCCTGTCTGTCCCCTACGGCCTATGTTCGGAGTGGCCTCTATCATCGCGGGGGGCTTGTCGAACACGGCGTAAGGGTTGATGTTCTTTTCTTCCGACCAGTCGAGCTGCTCGACGAGTACCCGCTCGGTTGCCGGAAGCAGGGCAAGGCTCCCCCTGAAAAGAGCGTTGCTGTGCGCTTGATCGACTTGCAGCACTCGTGGAGTGGCTGCTCGGCCTGGGGCGACGAACTTGCGGATACCATCGACGCGCGCGCTCCATTCGGAGTGGAAGAGGTCCGACTGCGCCTCGTTCGAGAAGTCATCGGAGTAGATGCCCTTTTTGGTCTGCGCGTCCCGATTCTGCAGATCATTGTTCATCTGATACTGCGCATCGTTGTACTTCAGGTCCTCGACGTCTTGCAGGACCTGATGGATCTGGGCCATAGTGATCCGGTTCAGACCGAAGTTGCGGACGGTCATCGCTACCGAGTTCGGAGGACAATCGACACTGCAGAGAGCAAGAGTGCCCTCCGGCACTATCGGGAGCTTTGGAAAGTCGGACGGCGCGCCGTCAATACGTAGAATCTCTCTGGCGGTCGCGTAGATGATATCCTTGCGACTGAGGTAGTAGTCGTAGTCCACGCTGCAGTTCGAGCCGTTCACGGGATCGCTGCCGACGCCGGTCCTGCCGAAGTTGATGATGCTCGTGTTGCCGAGTGAGAGTGTTGGATCGGGAGCCGACAGACCGCTTGAGTTCGAAGCAGGCGGGTTGTTTGCGCTCGTCTGATCCACGCCGTCATCAATGTAGGACACGACGCCCGGTCCCAATTCCGCCAGCCGTCTGAAGTCGGTCCTGCCGGAGTTTTGAGTGGCTCGATACACCCGATAGCCGGTCGCGCCGGATATGGGCCGCCAGGAGAGGAGATTCACTTCTCCCGCGCCGGTCTGTCGAAAAGCCACGCGACTCGCTGAGTATGCGGTCTCGCCGGACGCCGACAGCGCCGTGACCACATAGTAGTATTCAGCCGCTGCGGGATACCCCAATTGCCCAAACCATCCGCCGTCCATGTAGTCAGCACCCTTGACCATCTGCTTTACGTAAGTCCAGCGCACTGTGTAGGTTGTCCCGATGGCAGGCTCGTTGCCGGAGCCGAGCCAGTCCACGTTATTGCCTGACTGCTGCCAATCCACGCCTTCCTGGAACACTGTCGCGCCCTGGCTCACTTCGAGGATATCGACGACCGGGTTCGGCGCAAGCAGGTCTTCTCCGCCTCCGACCGATCCACGCGTGACATTCGCGGTTATTTCGACGATTGCCTCGACTTGGGTCGTCTCCTTGAGAGGAGAGCAGTTCATGGCGTAGCGTCTCTCGTTCACGTTGTAGGTCTTCTGCTCGCCGCGCACCGACTTTGTGGCAACGGACTTCGGAACCGTGGTGGTCGTCGGCAGGTCCTTCTGCAGCCTGATTCCCTGGACGTACGCACGTCCCGCGTTGGTGACGACCTGAACGCTTGAACCATCATTGCCGCCGATGAAGCTGTCGAATCCGCGCACCAGGTAACTCCCCGCCTGGTCGTAGGTGCGTTCCGCGAGGTTCTGCAGAAGCGAGTTAAGCCCCTCAGCCGCCGCGAAGTCAAGCTGGTCCTCAGTGATGGACGAGACCGTGATCCTGCTGCCGGGGAGTGTGCCAAGGAGATCGTGCAGGTACATGTTCGACTTCTCCTGCACGGTGGCGGTCACGTCCGCTGTTGCGCGGTCGAACTTGTAGATCGGAACGACCTTGCGTTCTGTGACGTTGTTGGGAAGCGAGTCAGCCGATGTGTCCCGTTCCCGAAGCGCCAACACCCACTTCTCCCGCTCGGCGGTCGGCTCTCCAGTCGCCGGGTTCACAAGCTCAGAATCCTGGTTGTGGGTGTAGTTATACTTCAGAAGCTCGACGTAGACGTAGTCAACGCCGCTGGTCTTGGCGGGATCGTATGTGAGGGTCGCGCCGGGGACCTGCTCGATATGGGCGTCGATGTAGGCGACGCCAATCGAGAGCGTGACAACGTTTCCCGCCACCTGCGGCACCAGCCCGCCAATGATCGCTCCTTCCTTGAACAGCAGATCGGCCAGCTTCCTGCGCTCCTGAATCGCTATGTCCTGCTGTTCGTTCAGTTCCGAATCGAGCAGGCCGCGGTCCTGGTGGTATCTGACCCGCTTGTAGTTCTTGGCCGGATCGAATGTGTCTCTGGATATGGACATGATCGCCTCCTATATCTTGATAACCCCGACAAGCTCCACCCGCGTGTCGGATGTCTTGTTGAAGTCGGGGATGTTCTTCACCTCATAGAGGTAGCCCGGTGTCTTCACCTGGCCGGACGGGTTTGTCGCCGCGTCATACACGCCGCCTTCGGCGTAGTCTGACTGAAGCCCGTCGATATACTCAACGTTGCCGCCGAAGAAGCCGTATTCGCGGATCGTGACTCCGTTAGCCTCGGCCTCTTCGAACCGGAAGAAGACGCCGATGATCTGGGTTCCCAGCCCGGTCTCGGAGTAGCCGACGCCGTTGACTTCCAGAACGCCCTCAGGGTCTTCCCGGAGAAACGATATCTTGTAGCATCGCTTCCTTGCGCACTCGTGTTTGAGCGCCGTCTGGTCCACGTTTGCGTCCGGTGGGTTCAGTGGATCGGTGAAGGTCTCGTCGCCGTCACCAATGGCGCAGTGTGTAATCCCGTCGATGGAATCGCCTTTGAGCAGCCTTGCCGTGAGAACCCGGCCGCTTCGCGTTATAAGTCCAAGTGACATCGCTCTGTCCTTTCATACTTCAATGATGTGGCTTTCGCGGAGTATCACCGCGAAGACCGTCTGGCGCGTGTCGGCATCCGGCACAAGCCTCGTTGTCGTCCGGATCTCCACGTCAGACGCGAGCGCCATCAGGCAAGCGATCACGGCTGCGGCGTCGCAGTCTGAGACATGGGTATTGCCGATAAGCCAAGCCTGATCCGTCTCCAGATTGGTTCTCTCGCCCGCGACAATGCGGAGGTCCGTCGACTGCTCAATCCTGCCCCATATGCTCTGCAGGCAGTCAGCCAGTCGCTCGACGGAACCAGAGACGGCAATAGACTGATCTCCCTCGGTCGATATCGTCCTGCTGACCGCGACCGAGGTGTCGGCCGCAAGCAGCATGGGATTCGGCACCGAGATCAGAACATCTCCATGGACCGTCCGAAGCCCGTGGGACCGCAGCGATAGATCGAACTGCTCAGCCAAGGACGCGGCTATTTCGGCGCGAACGTCAAGATCCCTGAGCAGGCTATTCGATACAGCGACACGCTGGTCTGCGAGCACATTCCTTGCGTTCAAGGCGACGGCTTGCAGATCGCAGTCCCTTGCGAAAGCCGTGACTTCATATATGGCCAGACGCTGGTCGAGAAAGACGCCTATCGCCCTCGTAGTCACAACGCCTGTATCCGCAGTAACAAGGCAAGCGCCATTCACGGCGAAAGCAGAATCCGCCAGAAAGGACGCTTCCGCCGTCACGCCGATCACACAGTCGATATCAGACGCAATGGGCGTCCCGGTCGGCTCGCCGGTACCGGCGTCGTCTCCCCAGTTCCATACTGAGGCAAGACCGGCATTGCGAAACAGCACCATCCGCGGTGACGCCGTTCCCGCTCTGGGCGTTATGGGATTGGCTTTGCCGTTACGAGTCGCCACGCCTGGTCAGCTTTCCTGCAATGCTCTTTGCCTGGCCGCCCATGCGGACTATCTTCATCTTCGGGACAGATGCGCAGGCTTTGCTCTCGACCGGGTTTTGCTTGCCTCCTCTCGTTGCCATACCTACTCCCTGATAGCGAACCCTCTCGACCCGATGTAGAAGAACTTGTAGGTCACGCCGTCCCCGGCGTCTATCACGTCCTCTGACACACCCCAGGTCGTCGATGTCTCATAGACCTCGATTAGCTGTCCCCGGATCTCCGACTGTCCGGTGTTGTTGCAGTAGGCCCAGTATGGGAAGATTCCGATCAAATTGTAGCGGCAGTCATTTGCCGCGCTGCCGTAAGCTCCTCCGGCGGAACCCGCCACCTGGACATCGATCAGCGAAGCGTTCCATCCGGTGTACCGCGAGGCGGTGTGAAGCTGGGTGAGCGCGGTGTCGCTACGAGATATCATCACCGGAGCCACGTCCTCGCCGACCCGCGCGCCCGCAAGATAACTGTTCGCAAGGGTCGCGATGGTAATGGTCTGAGGAGTGGACACTGTGTCGATAGCGGTGACCTGCATCCGCTCGAACTTGTCGCGGTTGATGATCTGGTAGTAGAGCCCCGCCTTGAAGTAGGAAGCGTTGTCAACTGGCACAACGACATTCGATCCGGCGGCTACGTCCGCTTGCGTGATCGCCATATTTGCCGACCAGTACCGTCTGATTATGCCAAAATAGAATGCCTGGTAACTCGTTCCTATCCGCACCACCAAGACTATGTGGTCCAGGTCGGCGTACATCCAGTAAGGGAACGTGGCCGCGTCCTTCGTTGCGATGTAGTTGTAGCTCGTGGAACCGGCGGGCAGGACTGCCGTCGAAGTGCCGGGGTTCCACCAGAGCGCGTTCCGCACGCATACCTTGTCGGCGGTCGCCGCATACTTGTCGAAGAGCAGGTAGATCGTCTCCTTGCCCGACTCGCCGGTCGAGCTTATGTACAGGAAGGGGTTCGCCGCTCCCAAGTCTTCCTGAAGGACGGTCCACCCGACCGTGCTCACTATGAAACTCCTGAACTTCGAGAAGAAGTCGGCCGTGTTGTCCGCTATTCCGCTTGTGCTTTGATATGCCATTTCCTACCTCAGATGATCGGGGACTCGGTGCCGGTAAGCCTCAGCTTGATATCCGTCTTGTTCTGCACGGGCGTGGCCGCAGGCACGATAATCCGCCGCCAGAAAGAGAGCGTCGTGCTATGGGCCTTGTTATTGAGAGCAAGCGACGCGCCCGCGACGGCGGCATCGAGTCCCGCCTGGTCCGCAGCGAGCTTCACCCAGGATGCCTCACTCGAACCCACTTCATCTACAGGCTGCACCGTGAGATCGCTGTAGTTGTAGCCGGAGTAGACCTTCGTGCCGGACGAGTGGTTGCCCGCGGTAGTGCCACCATATCCTCGTTCGACGGTAAGCTCTGTCGTGCCGCCACCGCTTGTTATGAGTATCTGCTCGCTGCCGATTATGATGATCTGGCCGTCTGCAAAGCGTGCCTCGGCAAGCGGGATCGTGGTAGTGGCCCCGTCAACAGCAGCGGCGAGAGTGGTCTGCTCGTTGGCAAGGTAAAGCTGCCGGTCCTTGCTCTCGCCATCGGTGCCGTTAAAGACATCCGAGTCCGGGTTTGTGAGACTGCCCTCGGATATCTGCTGGGTAAGCTCCGAGTCTTTGAAAAGGTGTATTGCCATGTTCTCCTCCTACGCTTCCGGCCACTTGGTGACCGTGTAAAGGTTTGCCGCAGCCGTGAAGCCTGCCGCCGCCGATCCCGCAAGATCCCTCTGTCGGAACACAATTCTGCAAGAGCGCGTCGAGTGGACGAGCTTCGAGTGGTTCAGATGCTCTCGCACAAGTCGGAAGACAATGGGCTTGTCGCCCGGCTCTTCGGCCTTGATGTCGCAGACGAACGCGAGCCGTCGCTCCGAAAGCTCGACACTCAAGAGCCGTTCGGCATTGAGCGCAAAGTCGTTCAGCTTGTGGCCCAGTCCACGTCCATGCCAGCGGTTGACAAGCACTCCGGCCCGCTCGAAGCCCTGGGTCAGCGTGCTCTGATGAGTGATCTGCCAGTACGACCACGTGGTCTGTCTTTTCGTCAGCCTGTGGTCCGAGTTAAGGAGCCTCCGGCCAACGATGAACACATCATGGATGCGGCCCGTCGAGTGCAGAGCGATGGTTCTTCGCAGCGCGGCGATGGAGTCGTCCTGCATCGAGTCCTGGGAGAGGAGCCACTGCAGGAAGAAGACTCGTGTCCCCGCAGGATGTTGCGGCGCAAGGGTTTCCCGTATCACGGGAACGATGTCTCTGCTCTCGACCCGGTAGACTCCAAGGCTGTAGAGTTCGCCAGGCAGCTTTGCGCGAGTGATCACCGAGCGCCGGTTCAAACGCAGTGCGCTTCGAAACGTCTCTTCAATCTCGCCCTGCCAGCCAACATTGATGAGCGCGCGCCGGATCGCCGGAACGGACCCTTTGCGGCGGTACTGCTCGACGATCTCCCGAATCTCCACACGCTGCGTGTCCGGGTCGCGGGTGGGGTCGAAGCGATAGCCGACTATGGCCGCCAAGAGCGGCAGGAACCGAGGATCACAAGCATCCACATCCCAGATGTCCGGCAGACGGTCGATAAGCTCCCTTAGCTCATCTAACGTCGCGGCTGGAACGGCCAGGAACGCCCGCAAATCGCCACTGATGTCTTGTTCGCAGTAGATAGGCGGCAGGAGGTCAAGAAGCTTTTCTTCGAAGTATGCCATCAGGTGGCCCTCCGAATATCCAGGCGCACCTCACCGAGCGTCGCAATCTGACCCGGTCGTATCTCAACATCTGATGCGGGCGAATAGAGCTTAACGTAACTCACTCCGCGAACGCCGTCCAGAAGCGCGACGACGTCGGAGAAGTGAACGGGCTGGCCGAACGACATCTTATCAAACGCAAAGAACTCACGAAGCGCCGACTCCACCCGCATGCGCGCGCCCTCTATCTGCTCGGTTGGGTAAACGTAGACCTCGGCGTCTACCGACACGGACTGGTAGCTCGGGTCGAAGATGTTCACCTCGACAGTAATGACCTTGCGGCTTTCGATGAACTCGGCAATCTCGCGTTTGAGGATCGGCGAAGGCAACCCGCCTCCGTCCGGCGCAATGGCTATGTTCACCTGGTAGTAGCGGATGTTGGCGCAGTCGTTGGCGTCGAGCACCTGGGCCTTCGCCACTCCCGGAAAGCCTTCGGCAAGAGCCTTGTAGTCGTCTCTTGTCACCGCTTTCCAGAGAGAGCGCAGTTCCGCCGGAGCTTGCAGCTTCGCATGTTCGAGTGATTCTCTGTCGGAGCCGCCTGTGGAGGCGACAGGATTGGTGACCGTCAGATCGATCCGTGTTCCGTTGTAGTAGACCGGGCTGACGATTTCCGTCACCAGCTCACGTCCTATGTTGCCTTCGGAACCCAGCGTTTCGAGATACTCCACAGTTACGGTCTCACCGACAGGTGGAATGGCTCCGTGTGTTCCGTCGCCGAAGATGATCCAGGTGATATCCAGCCCATCGGTCTCAATCTGGAAGTGCTTCGAATCCAGCGCGCTGTCGATGAAGAACCGGGCTTCCTCCCAGTCGGTGCTGCCGACACGCACACGGACTGATGCTTGAGCGATGCTCGTTGAAGCAAGTGCCTGCCTCTGACCCCGGTCTCCGGTTCCCACGAACTCCTCGCTCTTTAGCGCACCCTGGCGTGCTCCGACATCAACCGAGGTTTGGTTGCGCGGGATTACTACGTCTTCGGCGGTCTCGAACTCTACATCGCCGTCGTCGAGCCTTGCCTTGCAGACAGTCCTGGCCGGAACCGTAATGTCTTCAGCCATTGCGGACGGCAGGCTGAAGCGCAGCGTTGTAGTCGCAGCAACCGGGGTGTCCAGCCTGTAGCCGATCAGTTTGCAGAGGTTGATGACGTTCTGTCGCTGCCGCGCCGTTGGCAGGAATGCCTCCGCAGCCTGCGCATCCAGATAGTATGCGAGCATATCCCCGACGCCGCAGAACAGCTCAAGCAGCACCACGCCCAGATCGGACTCATTAAAGTCCGTCCATCGGTCGGTAAGTTGCGGCACCCGGGCAAGCAGTTCTTGGCGCAGCGATTCGTAGTCCTTATTACTATATGAGATGCTCGCTCTACCCAATGGCAGTTCTCCTGACGTTGTCCGATGAGTCCGTAAGAATGTCCCTGCAGAAGGGATAGACCAGATTGCCCTCGACCTGCGTGTCTATCACCCGATAGGAGACACAGACGAGAATCGTGTTCTCGTCAGTTGTCTCCGACGATTCATCGAATGAGACGTCCTTCACGTAGACTCGCTTCTCCCACCTCTCGATGGCGTCGATGATGTAGTGTCTGAGTAACCCTCGTAGGACACGGTCGTTCGGCTCGAAAATCAAGTCCTTCAGGTGCGAGCCGAACTCAGGGTTCATGAACCGCTCACCCGGACGCGTCCCCAGAATCTGGAGTATGCTCTCGTGGATGTGCGCGTGGTCCATCGACGTGACCGTCGAAACCTGTGCGCCGCCGGATCGCCTGGCAAACGCGAACGGGAATCGCAGGCCCTTGCCGAGGAAATCCATGCTCATCACTCATGCTCCTGGCAGTCGAAGCACACCGCCCCTGTATCGGTGTTGCTTCCATCGCTGGAATCCTGCGGGAAGTGGATCGCCAGGTCCAGGCCGCTTGCCAGCGACAGGTGGATGGTGCCGTCGACCTCTATCATCCCGGCATGGCCGCTTTCCATTGCCCGAAAGCTCTTCGACCCTCCTGAGATACTTCTGGCTTGAACCTCTTCCCCGACGCCCTCAATGCGGCCGATGCCGACGATGTTCACCGTGCCTGTCGGATTAGCTATTACGATAAGCTTTTCGCGCCGCAGGACATCGAGCCGAGTTCCATCAGCCAGCGTGACCGTATATCTGCCGTCAGCGGCGAGTGTCGGTTCCACGTCGTGGGGCAGCCCCTCGATTCCACAGGACTCGTGAGTTACCGTTATGGCGTCGCTCACAAGGCTAAGCTCCCGACCGCCCGGCAGAGTCACCTTGCCCGCGCGCGAAGGAGGGACTGGTATTGCCGCGCCATCCTCTCCAACTGAGACCATCTCGCCATCCGGCAGGACTCTCAGAAGTACTCCATCCGAGAAGGAGAACAACCGGCCGCCATCGGGAAGATCACGGATCGTGGTTCCGGCGGGCACAGACTGGAAAGGGTGCGCGTCCGCGTCATCATCCAGACGGCGCAGATACTCACCGGCGCTCTGTTCGTGCAGTGCAAGGACCCGCTGTGCCTCCTGCTGGAGTTGCTCGGTCGCATGCCAGCTTTGCTCCATGATCGTACGTATGGTGCTCAAGTCGTCCGCCATCCGTTCCAGATGGGGCCGTTCCTGATCCAGGCCGAACCACTCAAACAGAGCTTGGGCAATCGCCATCAGCTCATAGTGGTTCTCCGAAGAACTGGTCTGTTCTGTAAGTGGTTGTGGTGTTGTTCCGTTATCTGCCATGTCAGGTCACCCAAGGTGGAGTAAGTTCTATATTTCCGACGTACCAGCCGTCGAACATCTGATACAGATGGTCCCGTGTATCCCACACAAACCGCACAGTCACGCTTCGTCCGATGAACTCCCAGAGGTCTATCCACTCTGTCCTCCTTGGTATGACACACGGCTGGTTCCAGGCCGGATAGATCACCGGAGACGGGTTGAAATTGCGCTTCCACCGGTCATTGAAATACAGGTCCAGAGTGTCATGATTGTGCGCCGCCATGCTTTCAATCTCGCCCCACACATCGAAACGCAGCCGGTAGTGCTTGTCGAGGTCGAGGGTTATTGCGAGCTCGCCCTGCACACGGATGTTGCAGCCCCACTCATCGAACCAGTCCGTAAAGTATTTGAAGTGCCGGACCCCGTCCGGGAGTTCCTCGACATAGCCACTTGGCACAATCTGCCGGATAGGAGGCGGTGCAGGCGGCTGCTCCTGCTGTGTTCCGACCTCAACCTGGACATATCGGCGGGATGCGGCGATGCCGTCGCTTATCGCTTCAGCCACTATCACAGCCGCGCCGGCCTTAGCGCCGTAAGTAAGTACTCCGCCTGATACCGCAGCTATGGTCGGTTCAGTTGTTGTAAACCCAACCTCCCCGTCAGGGCTGCCGAGAATCTCAAGCGGCACTGACTTCGCTACCTGGTCATATGGCTGCACGATGAGCCTAGGCCGGACATCCCAGTATGGAAACGTGAGGGCGCTCTCAAGCATTGGCGACCGCCGCTGCAACGCTTATCACTTCGACCTGTACGTATCGCACACTGCTGCGGTCCTCGCTGTCATAGGCCGCGATGATAGTGGCCCCCACGTTATAACCCAGGGAGACCACGCCAGCTTCATTCACGGTAGCTATGGCCATGTTCGACACGTCGAAGCACACATTGCCTCTGGGATTCCCACGAATCGAGAGCGGCACACTCATATTGAGCGAGCCATGTGAGACTTTGATTGTCTTCGGGAACACATCCCAATACTGAACCTGATCCAATGTCCACCTCAGTTGTCGAAGACATTCAGACTGCCGGTTACTATCACCGCGCCGCACCCTGCGATATCGCCAAGCCTTGCGTTTGGCCTGCAATCCGTGGACGTGTCAAGACTGCCTGTGACTATGGGGGTCACGCCATGCCCCGGTATCGGGCAGACATGCATGTCGCACATGCGAGCGACCGGCCTGCCGTTCAGGAACGCAGTTATCGATCCTGTGACCACGGTTCCCCCGTGGCTAGAGACATCGCCCAGTCTTGCCTGCGGTCGCATCGCTCAGCGCCTCCCAAAGTAGTTGATGACCGCGCTGATGATGCCGCTTACTATCCCGCCGAAGGTTACAACCAGGCCCACGACCTTCCACATCGTGTCGGTGCCGACCTTGCTATCAAGTCCGGTGTTGAGATCCTTGATCTGCTCAGAATGTCGGGCAAGCTCGTCATTGATGCCTCGGACGATCAGCTCGACGTTCTCCTTGTCCGACTTCTTCTCGATCTCTCGCTCGATGTGTTCCAGGCGGTCTTGTATATCCCGTCTGTGGTCTTCGAGTATTGAGCGGAACTCAGCGCGCCAGGCGTCGAATGTCTTCGCGAGCAGCCTCTCGCTTTCCACCCAGCCGCACTTCCCAGGTCCCTGGCATTGGTTGTCCGTCACAGGTTCGTCTCCTTGCCTCACGGGTTGATGAGCGCCTTTCCGGATGAGCGCACCACGATATGCCCGGTCGCTCCGTCCATGATCACTTTGCTTCCCGCCTTGTCCTTGAACCTGATCTGTTCCCTTCCGGCACTGGAGATGACTCTGACCTCCTGTGTGCCGCCCAGTCCCCAGATGCTGATGCTCTCCCGGCCTTCGGTTGTGTCGATGAGTATCTTCTGCCAGCGTGAACGGGTCTTGTCGCAGGAGACGATGTGAATCTTCTCTTTGTCCTGCCACGCCTCAAATCGCAGGAACTGGCGGCAGGCGTCCGTTATTTGAACAAACGCTTTGCGGCCCTTGATATCCCGCGCGATATCGATCTGTTGGCCGCCCGAACCAGCACCCGCTTGGCTGTCGCTCTCGCTTGACGCAAAATCGTGCGTCCCGCGCCGCCTAGAATTCGCAACCTGGACCTCCCTCTTGACCGGGCAGTGCATGTGCAGGATCTGCCCGGCTCTGTCTATGATCTTCAGGAACTCCTCTTCATCCCGGTCGTCCATCACGATGGTGTGGCCGGTCTCGGTCTTGATGAGCGCCTTCCTGCGTGGGCAGTAGTACGGCGGATGATCGTGGAACTTGCCGTGCTCCTTGTTGTCCGCCGCATTTGAGGCATGCTCATTCTTGTCTTCGCAGTCCAGACAGGTAGTTGATGAGCACAGCCGCTTCGATTCTTCCGGTTGCTCTCCCGGATTGGACTTCGCAAGCCACACGCCGGTCCAGATCGGATACTGCGGGTCGCCGCCCTCAAACTCCGCCCAGACACTCGCTTCCTCTTCGGGCACGAGGAACATGCCGATGCCGTCGTTGCCTCCGTAAGGAAAGCAGGGCCACGCCCAGTCCGACCAGTTCTCCTCGCCGACCCCGAGCACGGCAGGTATCTCAAGCTTGAGCCTGCCGAGTCGCTCGGGGTCGTGGTTGTCGCGGACGAACGCGCGGTACTTGCCGTACCACTTGTCCTTGTAACGTTCCTCGTGCTGTTCATCCTGGAAGGGAAGCGTCACTCAAATGCCCCTGAATATCTCCCGAAGGACTCTCCAGCCGATGCTGAGAGGGGACTTCTTCGGGTCGGCCTTCGCCACGGAGTCCTTGAGCGCGTCCTTGGCTGCGGCGGGAAGACCGGCCTGCGTCTTGGCGACGGCAGTCTTTACCTCACGGACTCCCATACGCTCGATTACGCCGACAACCGTGTCGAGCGCGGCTGCCTGCGCTTTGCCCCAAGCTGTGAGCTTGATCACGGCGATGAGCGAGACGAGAAAGGCCGTGAGGACCTCCCGGTTCTCCAGAATGAACTTCACTACCTGATCGATCTGCATCTACCTGACCTCCTGATTAGTTGCTGAGTATTTTGCCTGTGTTGGCGTCGATTCGGACCATCTTCGGCTTGGACTTCACCGGCCTTGCCGGTTGGGATCGCTTCACCTGTGCGGCATGTCCTGTCCTGGTAGCTGTCTGCCTCTTCGGATTTCTCGGCGCTTCGTGTTCGTTCTTCTTGCCCTTGGCTTCCGCGGACTTGCTGCCTGCGCCCTTGCCGAGCGCGTTGCGCTTCAGCTTCAGTTCGCAGGAGTAGCCGTCCTGGAAAATGTGCCGCACGGAAGTGCAGTAGTAAGCGCCGGAGAACTTCCGGCCTACTCCCCGAATCTCTATGTTCTGCTTGGCCACAAGAGTCGGGATGCCGATTGTAACGCCGGTCGCTTCCACCTGCTTGAGTTCCGAATCCTTGAACCTGCCTTCGGCCTTGTCCTGAGCTGGCTCCTGACGAGGTTCTTCGTGAAAGCCCTCCGAGCGTTCGAAACTCTGGACGACCTTGCCCGACTCTTGTTTGCGGAACTTGCCTTCGCCGGTGTTGCCGTCCACGAGATACGTCTTCTTGCCGAGCGACGTCCGGTCGGCAGTGGTCGCATTGTTGGCCTTGTGTTCGACGTGGCCTTTCTTACGTGGGTCAACGCCAACGGCCTTGGCCTCCGTCCCCGCACCTTTCACACCCTGCGACTGAGTTGACGGGGTGAACGAACGCAGCACGCCTTCCCGGTCTGTGAAGTACTCCAGAACCAGGGCGGGCCTCTTCTCAAGATGTCTCGGATGGAAGTGAAGCTCATCGTCCTGGACGTAGAACACATAACCGGTCACCCCCTTGCCTTCCTTGTCCCGGCTCTTGGCAGCCAATGCTTTGAGAAACTGAGCGTCCGAGACGCTGCCCTGTGCCACGCGCAAGTGCTTGCCCACGGTCTTGGTGACCACAGCGGTCAGGCCATGTTCTGCAGCGATCTTCTCGGCGATCTCCGAGTAGAGAATGCCGGGGGCCGGTTTCTGCCACATGCGCTGAATCTGCTTGCCCGCAAGTTTGTGCCCTTTGTCGTAAGCCTTGATCTTGATGGTAGGCTCACCGGTCTCCGGGAAGTCGTAGTCTATCTCCTTGATGACGGCGACTTTCCTTGGCGAGAGATCATCCACATAGCCGAACCGGGCCGCGATCTCGTTGCCTTCCTGAAAGAGCGGATCGTCCACGAACTGCAGATACCGGTCCGTGATGGCGACCTCCATTACGTCCATCTCCTCCTCGTTGTCCTCGAAGGTGAACGAGGTTATCTCGTGCGTGATGTCCTTGGAGAGCCGCTTGCCCTCGATCTCTATCAGGAATGTGGGCTGGTAGACGTCCAGTTGCATTGCTGCTTATCCAAGTGCCTCCACTTGGATATTTACTGGCGTGGGAGGCGGCGTGCCGGGATTCTTTCGGCTCAGCCCAGGAGACGCATCTGGACGTGATCGGAGGATGGAATTCGCAAGACCTGTCCAACGGGCAATTCGAGGGGGAGAAAGATGTCGTTGTAGTCGCAGACAACCCACCACAGTTCCGCGCGGCCGAGGTAACGATAGCCAATCAGGTCGATCCGGTCGCCTTCTACCACGGTGTGAAACACATCGTCCGGCCGGGGCGTTGTATCTATTCGCTGCCTGGTCCCAATGAACTCCTGGCTGCCGTCGAGATAAAGCACGCAAGTCGCATATCTCGAATCAGGCCCTATCACTTGCGCACCTCCGTGTAGTCGACGGACTTCTGCACTATCTCTTCAAGCGTCAGCTCGACCTCGGCGTGCTGCGGAAGCAAGTTGTCCTTGTCGAACATGTGGAAGTAACGAGTCCTGACCTGCCGCACAACGCATAACGTCCCCGGATACAGGTCGCCGAAGAATAAGAGCGCCTTGTGAGGCGCGTTCCTGAGCATCGTCTTCTCGTGCTGCGGGTAGAGAAGCGACTGCAGCCAGGCGACCTTGTCCTTCACTGGGCCCTTGAAAAACGAGACCTTGAATGTGATCCTTCGAGCCTCACCGGACACGTACTGATAGCGCGGGTGACTCATGCCTGGCACCTTGATGGTCGCGAAATCCGTGCTCTTCTCGTCGGATATCTCATCCGGGTTGTACTGGAACTCAAGGGATTCACGGGTCACGACATCCACGATGTAGCCGATCGTTTTCTTCAAGTCAGCGCGCACGGACGTACCTCCCGGAGTTCAATCACCGGTTTTCCAAGAGCTTGGGCATGTTCCATCTCACGACGCACGCCATCCGATATGCCGTCGGCTGTGTAGACCCAGACCTCCTCGCAAGCCTCCATGAACCGCAGTCCAAGCGAGATACCAAGGTCTCGCTGCGCCGGGTCATTATCGTCAAGAAACCTCGTGTAGAGAAGATGAGGAGCGAATGGCGCGCAACCGGCTCTGACCGCAATTCCGCAGAGCACCAACGCCACATCGACGTTGTGCTCGACATCACCGGCATACTGGCTGCAGATGAAGACCCGCGTCGCCTCAGTCCGACTCATAGTTCCTGACCTTTCGTTCCCGCATGTCTTTGTAGACAGCCTGAGCTATCTTCCGACCATCAAGTGCAGTCGTGACCGACACCTCAATCGGCCGTTCCGCGATCCCATCCAGTTTAGCGATGATCGCCTCGAGAAGCGGACGTGTGTCGTCCGCTCCGAAGTGCGCCTGTGAGCGTGCATGGCTAGAGAGGTGGAAGTCCTCTTCAGGCATACGCTCTCCGGCCTGTAGCCGACTGTAACTGCGTCACCGTGAGGTGGGGTGGGGAGCAACAGGAGGCGAAAGACCAGTCCGTAGGATGAC
>JACPPP010000111.1 GCA_016190935.1 Armatimonadota bacterium
CTTTTCGTGCCCTTCGTTTCTTTTCGCGTCTGCGTGTTTCAACAGCTATGACAGGAATTCAGGCTCCTGCATCGTCAAATACCTTGCGGAGATTCTGGAGGTGGGCTCGCAGGTCTTGAAGGACGTCAGTGCCGATTGGCGACGCACCTTTCTGTCTTCGCTTAAGGCACTCGCTCATGCCCTTGGCAGTATCGGACACAGCGGGGAAGCCGTAGGAGCCTCCCGAGCCGATGAGGTTGTGGAGCAAACGGCGCAGGCGACGTTCGTGCGGCAAGCTCGTCGGGTTCATCTCAAGCCCCAATATCGCCCGCTCAAGCTCCGCAAGCTTCCTCGGCGCACCCGACAGATATGTCCGGCGCAGTTCCTCCAACCACTCATTATTACATCTTCCTTCAATCATCTCGTCCATTCGACAGCAGCGCCTCCTCTCCGGGGACCGGCAGAAGGAAGAAAAAAGTGCTCCCTTTTCCCTCGGTGCTCCTTAATCCGATCTTCCCGCCATGCTGCTCGACGATCGCTTTGCTAATCGCAAGTCCAAGACCGCTGCCACCGTCCCTGGCCCAGCTCTGACCACTCACCTGGTAGAACTTTTCGAAAACTTTCTTTTGCTCGCCCGTTGGAATCCCCGGTCCTCGATCCGTTACGTTCACCTTCACATAGCCGTGAACCTGGCTCACGACTATGTCCACGGTCGACCCTGCCGGGGCGAACCTTATCGCGTTTGCAAGCAGGTTCGTAACTACCTGCTCTATCCGGTCGCCATCGCACACCACGGACCTCGGCCGGCCCATCGTTCTCGCCGCGAGCTTCACCTGGCGCTCGGATGCCAGTTCGCGCATCTGGTTCACCGCCCGTGCCACCCGATCCTTGATCGAAACTACTTGCAGATCAAGGCTCAAATGGCCTGACTCTATCTTTGCCACATCCAGCATATCGTCTACGAGCCGTATCAATCTATCGCAGTTGTTCTGCGCTATGCCCATCAGTTCGCGCAGCCTTGGTTCGACTTCTCCCGCCGCCCCGCCGAGTGTCAGCCCAAGCGAGCCTTTCAGAGCGGTCAGCGGTGTCCGAAGCTCGTGCGCGACTGTGGATATGAACTCGCTCTTTGCCTCGTCAAGCTCAACGTGCTCCGTGATGTCCTGCATAACGGACGCCGTTCCGACGAAGGCCCCGTTTTTCAAGAATACCGGACGCATGTTCACCCGCACAGTCTTTCCATCCAACAGCGCAACGTTCTGCTCCCAAAACAGGCCGTCCTTGGGGTTTGACTGCTGCAGGTGCTTTATTACTGAGTGGACTTCTCCCCGATATGTCTTGGGGAAGACCTCCAGAATACCTCTGCCGCACCCCTCTGTGGAAGGCAGTTCCACGATTCGCTCAGCGGCGGCGTTCATCATGATTATCCTGCCCTGCGAGTCCGCCACCACTACTCCGTCTCCGAGCTGAGTCAGCACCGCCTCTATCTTCATCTTCTCGGCCTCTAAGTCGGAGAGGGCATGCCGCGCGCGCGCATGCAGTTCAGCGTGGGCAACAGCTACGGCGCCGTGATTTGCAATCGTCTCGAACACTCGAAGATCGCGCACGGCAAAAGGCTTTCCCAGCCCGTTCGCTGCCGCAAGAACCCCTATGACTTTCTTCCTGATCTTCATCGGCACGACCAGCAGCGAGTGTAGTCCCCATTCTGCTACCAGGTCCTGAGGAATCCTGCTGTCCGCGGCAGCATCATTGATAACTACCGGCTCACCGGACTTTTTTACCAGCTTCCGCACGCTTTCAGTAAGCGGGATGCGCGATCCGGTGACTCTGTCGGCAAGCCTGCCGTAGCTTTGGACGTAGTGGAGTTCTCTTGGCTTCCAGTCTATGAGACCGACAGCGGTGATCTCGGCGTCCACGGACTTTGCGGCCCGTTCGGCGACCATCTGCAGAGCATAAGACAGCTCTTTTCCGCTCGCGATGGCCTCGCTGATCTCAAGAAGGTCGCCTATGATCGTCAGCCGCTCGAAAACTTCCATGCACTCCTGCGAGAGGTCGGCAATGGTCACCGGCGGCTGCTTTTCGACGGACTGCATCTCGTCTGAACTCACGGACTCTCGGCCCCCTCTGCAATTCGGTCGATCTGGTTTGCAAGCTGTAGGGGGTCGAACGGCTTGGGCAAATAGCCGCATGCTCCGGCTCTGATGGCCCTCTTGATCTCTCTGCGGTCGGTTTTCGCGGTCAGAAATATGACCGGGATGTCCTTTAGCTCGGTGTCCTGTTTAAGAATGCGGCAGGTCGCGTAGCCGTCGAGCCTGGGCATAACAGCATCAATCAGTATGAGGTCGGGGGCTTCTTCGCGCGCCATCTCGATACCTTCCAGGCCGTCACACGCCAGGATCGTGTCGAAACAGCCAGAATGCTGAAGGCACATCTCCAAAATCAGCCGGATTTCAGGCTCATCTTCAATTATCAGGATTTTACGCGCCTTCATTCCATCTTAACCGTTCGGTGTTGAAAGTTTAATGTTGAATGTTCCGTTGTATCGGGACACCCTTGTCCCGATACTAAGCCTACGATTGAGAGGCTGATTTCGGGACAGGGGTGTCCCGAAATAACGGAGTAAGCGATTCCCCACACTTGTCACTTGTCACTTTTGACTCGTGACTTCCCTCCTGATGCTCGTGAATAAGTTGGGTTAGCTTGGCATTTTGTAGCCCAGCCCTGCCACAGTTACTATGTATCGGGGACGGGATGGGTCGTCTTCGATCTTTCTTCGCAAACGGCCAATGTGAACGTCCACTGTTCGGGTGTAGATACCGTCGGCGCGGAGGTCCCAGACGTGGTCCAGCAGTTGGTCTCTAGTCAGCACCTGATCTTTGTGCTCCGCGAGCGCCCGAAGCAGCCGGAATTCCGTGGCGGTCAGAGATATAGTATCCTCACCCTTATGAAGTTCGTAGGCCGACAGATCAAGGGAAAGGTCCTTCACATTCACAACAGTTCTATGCTTCTTCCGCTCGGCGTAGACGGTCTCTCTACGCAGAAACGCCTCGACTCTTGCAACGAGTTCAGATATCCTGAAAGGCTTGGTGATATAGCTGTCGGCGCCGACGCCCAGGCCGAGCACAACATCCGTCTCTTCCGTCCTTACGGTCAGGAAAATGATAGGCACAAGGCTTGTCCGCCGTATTTCCTGGCAGACGTCGGTTCCATCTCGATCTGGAAGCTCGACATCGAGGATTACAAGGTCCGGATGTTCAGTGCCGCACAATGCTATTCCGTCCATGCCCGCAGCGGCGGTCACCACGTCGAATCCGCGCGTCTTCAGCGATTGGCTGACAAGTCGCAGGATATCTTCGTCGTCGTCTATTACGAGAATTTTTCCCTTCCGCAAAAGTTCGCTTCACCTCCGCAGATCGTCGCACGGCCATGTCTAGTATAGCATTACACATCAGCTTGTGGAATTCCTGCGACAACTTCAGGCAGGGCATACGTAATTGTCATCGGTCAGTCTTCGCCAGGGGCCGGACGGATGTCCGGCCCCAACAGGGCAATCTGGAATTCCTCGTCTCAGATCATTCCCCGCTTCCCCGGTTCAGGCCCTAACCGGTGGTTCAGGAGAAAGCGGGAGCTAATCCGCTCCCGCACTCCAAGGAAAGCTTGATGGGCATGATCAGCATGACAGGCCCTCTTCAGCACGACGGTATGGCGATAAGCACGGCAAATAACCTATTAGAAGTTGATCTTGTGCCGCCTCATGCCGATCCCGACCAGCAGTCCGAGGGCCATCATATTGGCGAGCAGGCTGCTCCCACCGTAACTGAACAGCGGCAGAGGCACGCCTGTGACCGGCATTATGCCGAGAGTCATCCCTATGTTTACAAAGATGTGAAAGAAGAACATGCAGACTACGCCGGCAGCCGCGAGACGGCCGACCGCATCTTCCGTCTCGGATGCGATCAGTATCCCCTTCCACAAGAGCAGGAAATACATCAGCACAAGCAGGCCCGCGCCCACGAATCCCAACTCCTCGGCCACTACAGTGAAAATGAAGTCAGTATGGCGTTCTGGAATGAACCCCAATCTGACCTGTGTACCGTGCAGCCATCCTTTTCCTGTCGCTCGACCGGAGCCCACCGCGATTCTCGATTGAAGCACGTGGTATCCCGAACCAGCAGGATCGACCGTCGGATCTATGAAGCTCACCAAGCGCTCCTTCTGATAGCTTTTCAACACGTGCGGCGTATACCATCCTATGGCGCCAACTATCATCAGAACAACCACGAAACCAGCCAGATGCCTGGCTCTTGCGCCGGCCACGAAGGACATACCGAACCAGATTGCCGTCATAACCAGCGCTGTGCCGAGATCGGGCTGCTTAAATATCAGCAGCATCGGCGCGGCGACGTGTGCGAACGACAACAGGAACGTTCCAATCTCGCTCAGCCTGTCCTGATGCCTTACAAGAAAGACAGCCAGTGTGATTATTATCACCAGCTTCGCGAATTCCGAGGGCTGGATCGTCAGGCCGCCGAAGCCGAGCCACCTTTGAGCGCCCTTGCTCTCCTGGCCGATGACGAGCACAGCGGTGAGCAGAACGAGATTCAGCACGTAAAGCGCTGCTGAGATACGGGGGTAGCTCTTGTGGTCGATCGATGCGGCGAGAACGAATGCTACCAGGCCGCCGAGGGCCCAGGTAAGCTGACGGTGGACGTAGCTGGCGCCCGACGCGCCGCCCCTGCTCGCGCTGTAGATCATTGCCAGTCCATACACCACAATGCCCAGCATGAGCAAGACAAGACCGAAATCAAAGTTCTTGAATAACCTGCGTTCGACCATTTCCCTACTCTTCCATTATAATAGATAGGAACGCCGGGTAACAGGGGCAGGGGGATTTTAGATTTGAGATTTGAGATTTTAGATTTTAGATTGAGGGGTCTAGGTAACAGGTATCTGAGGGCCTTCCCATGACCCAAGACCCATGACCCATGACCCAACACCCTGCTGACGGCTTATAGCTGTCTGCTGACAGCTATAACTGGAGATATTCTGTTGAAGATAACTACTCTTACAGCTATTGTGTATGCATTTCTCGCTGCGGCGGGCGCATCGGCGGCGTCGATTAATGCGCCTGTGACCGCCACCGCTCTTGATAACGGCCTGAAGGTGATAGTCCAGGAGGATCACTCAACGGACCTCGTCGCCGTCGATATCTGGGTGCGCGCAGGCAGCGTAAACGAGACCGATGACACGAATGGAGTCTCCCACTTCATCGAGCACCTGCTCTTCCGCGCCACAGACAAGCGCGGACCGGGTGAGATAGATATGGAGATCGAAAGTCTGGGAGCGAGCGCCGAGGCGAAGACCAGCCGGGACTGGGCTCATGTTTACACCGTAGTTGCCGGCAGATACCTTGAGAAGGCGCTGGATATCCTCTCCGATGCCATAGTTCACCCTGCGTTCCGGCTGGAGGATGTCAGCCACGAGCGGCAGGTGATCCAAGACGAGATTGCCAGGCGCGACAGCAGGCCGCTTGATCTGCTGCACGCCAAAGTTTTCAGCGCAGCCTACACTGTCCATCCGTACAGGCTGCCCGCCGAAGGCACCCCCGAGTCCGTCGAGAAGATAACCCGGGATGTAATAGTAGATTACTACAAGAAGTACTACGTTCCGGAGAACACCTGTGTGGTTCTCGTAGGTGATATCACGCCGGCCGAAGGGACTGCGGCTGCGCAAAAAGCTTTTGCTGATTTCAAGAAAGCGCCGGTGCACCAGTCGGAAACTCCGAAGGAACCCGCAAGGACTGAACCGAAAAGAGAAGTAATCAAGAAGGATACGAAACTATCCTATCTTGCTGTCGCATTCCTGGCGCCTTCAGTGAAAGACAAGCCCGACTTTTATGCTATGGATGTGCTTCTCTCCTACCTTGGAATAGGATATCAGAGCTGGCTTGCCGTAGAGCTTCAGGACAGGCAAAAGCTCGCGCTCGAAGTATCGAGCGATTTCCTGACACAGAGGGACCCGGGGCTTGCAATACTTACGATCACAACCTTGTCGTCTAAACTGCAGAAAGCTGAAGAAGCTATATTTGCCAAAATAGGCGAACTTCGGTCCAAACCGCTCGGCGAGGCTGAATTGACCAGGGCAAAGCGCTCCCTTCTCGGCGCCTACGCTTTCGACGTCGAGACATTTATTGGAAGGGCTACTACCCTGGGATTTTACGAGTCTATGGATAGCTTTGAAACCGCGAGAACCTACCAGCAGAGCATCATGAGCGTAACCGCGGAGGATATTATCGCACTTGCAAAGAAATATCTCGATCCAAATCGGGCTGTCGTGGTAGTATTAGGAGGTTAGGAACCTGGTGAGTAAAACTGCGGGTCTTGCCTGCCCGGTGAGCGATACTGAACCGGGGAGACGGGGAATGGGCTGAGACGGGGAATTCCCCGCTTCCTGTTTTCCCCGTCTCCCCGGTTCTGGAGGCAGCGTCTCAGCGATTCAGGATGCTAAATAACTTTCAGCTACGCCGGATGAGGAAATGGAAAGATTTCTTATGAGAATAATCTTGATTATTGGCCTGCTTCTACCCAGCATTGTCTTTGCCGCTCCGGGGGTCACCAAGAAGACCCTACCGAACGGGCTTACGGTGATCGTGAAGCCGGAGGAAAGCGCCGGTATTGTGGCCGTGGAGGTGTTTATCAAGGTAGGAGCCGCTGCGGAGAGAGAGTCTACGGCCGGCATAGGTAACTTCGTGGCACAGACTCTTCTTGCGAGCACCAGGAACAAACGCGCGGAGACGGTTGCCGCAGTCATCGACGGGGTTGGGGGCAACTTTCAGACCGAGTGGCATCCCGACTACACAGAGATCAAGGCTATCACAACTACTTCCGGGATTGACGACGCTATGAGCCTGATTGGGGACATTCTCATAAACGCCAACTTCGAGCAGAAGTGGGTCGAGAGCGCGCGGAGTGAGATCCTCGCGAAAATCGCGAATGAAGGGGACGACGTCTTTCAGGTAACCTACGAACAGGTCCGGAGGAAACTTTACAGAGACAACCCATATCACAGGCCGCCGCTAGGGTATGCGCGCACCATCCGAAGCCTCTCGGCGGATGACCTTCTGCAGTTCTACCGCGCGTACTATGTGCCTAACAACGTAGTGGTCTCGATAGTCGGAGACGTGACTGTGGAACACGCGCTCGAGCGGATCAAGATCGCCTTCGCCGGAACGAGCGCCAAACCACTTCCCAGACAGCGGGCCATACCTCCTGAGACGCTCGAAGACTCGAAGGCGGAGGTGATGGAGCGGCCCATCGGCGCGGCATACTTCGCCTTCGGGTTCCTCGCCCCGGCCATGACCTCCCCGGAATATCCTGCTGCGCAGGTTGCCTCGGCTGTGCTCGGAAGCGGCAAAGGATCGAGAATGTTCCAGAACCTGCGCGAGAAAAAGGGGCTGGCCTACGAGTTGGGAACTATCTATCCGCCGCTCAAGGAACAGGGGCACATTCTGGCCTATATGGTTACCGATCCTTACCGGCGGACCTTTCCCGGTTTCTCCGTTCAGATGATGCTTTCCGAAGCCAAGCAGGCAATGCTCGAAGAGATCACGAAGCTCCAGAACGAGAAGGTTTCTCCGGAGGAGTTGGAAAGGGCGAAGAAGTATATTATCGGGACTTATGCGCTGAAGCACCAGCGGTTAAGAGACCGGGCGTTTCATCTGGGCAGGCTGGAGGCAATCGGGCTTGGCTGTGAATACGATTCCGAGCTTGCGGCTAAAATCGAGGCCGTGACCGCAAAGGACGTCCAGGGAATCATGCAAAAGTACTTCAATAACTATGCTATGAGTATAGTCCTGCCGGAGGGAAAGTCGGAGACTGCTGACAGCGTCAACAGGGGTGGGGGATTTCAGATTTTAGGTTTCAGATTTTAGATTGAAGGTTTAGGGGGAGAGGTACATGTAACGGAGGGGCTTACCATGCCCCATGACCTATGACCTATGACCTTTACCAACCCCTAACCCCCAGCCCCCAACCCCTGCCGAAGGCTGACGGCTGACTGCTGATAGCTCCTCTTGAACCTCGGCGAGCTCGGAGGAGATGTCATAGTGATGATTGCCGATAAACAATCCATCAACGTCGATTCTGTTGGCGTTCGGCAGGTCACCTTGTATCTCGTGATCGAAATAGCGGATAACCGGGTTCTTGGTGAAATTGCCTGCGACTATGGGACGGCACTCCACCCCGGCTTCCGACAGTCGGGCCACTACTTCTTCTCGTCGGCCACTGAGCGGCCCGTCCAGCACCAGCGCGAAAGCGAACCACGAGCTCTCGCCAAGAGGCCGTTGGATTCTAACGTAATCCAAACCGCCGAACAGTTCAACAAAACTCTCAGCATTCCGGCGGCGCGCCTCCAGGAACCCGGCCAGCTTCTCAAGCTGGCAGATGCCGACCGCTCCAGATATCTCAAGCGGCCTTAAGTTGTAACCCGGAAGCACAAAGCGGTACATGTCGTGAAATGGGTTCCCGTCCTTATCGTGCACATAGTTCCTGTCGGGCAGTTCCCTGGTCCATCCGTGCGCGCGGAGGGAAACCATTATCTGGTAAAGCTCCTCGTCATCGGTCAACGCCATGCCTCCCTCCATGGTGCAAATATGGTGAGAGAAGAACGTGCTGAAAGTGCCGCATACTCCGAATGTCCCCGTGTACCTCCCCGCGTATTTCGCGCCCATTGACTCGCAGTTGTCCTCGATGAGCAGAAGATCGTGATCTTCACACAGCTTTTTCAGCGCGGCGAAGTCGTTGGGCGCTCCGAGCAGGTTGACCGCGAACACCGCCCGCGTGCGTGGAGTGATGGCCTTCTGCACCTCTTGCAAATCCATATTCAACGTGTCGAGGTCTATGTCCACAAACTTCACTTTGAGCCCGTATTGATGCAGTGGGTAATATGTCGTGCTCCAGGAGACCGCCGGGACTATTACCTCGTCCCCAGGACTGAGCGGGTTGGTGGACCTGTACATTAGCGCGGCCACGGCGAGCAGGTTCGCCGACGAGCCGGAGTTTACCATAACGGCATATTTCGACCCGAAGTAGTCTGCGAAGCGACGCTCGAACTCTCGGACCTTCGGCCCCATCGTAAACCGCCCTTCGTTGATGACGGACATTACGGCCTCGATCTCACGCTTGTCCCACGTCGAACTCGCTAACGGATAACCAATCATTCTTCATTCCTCCGAGAATAGCTGTCAGTCTTCAGCTTTCAGCTATCAGTCAGGGCCTTCTCCCTAGCGTGTGCGATTGCGAAATCGCCTGCGATCTCGCTTGAGCTTGACACTCGGCACTTTGCACTTGACACTTGTCACTTAACACTTGGCACTCGTCACTCTCGACGTAATACCGGTACGTGCGCCTTATCCCCTCTCGCTGATCGATTCGGGGCTTCCAGCCGTAGGCTGCGGCACGGCTGGAATCGAGGAGTTTCCTCATCATTCCAACAGGCCTCGATGTGTCGAACTTGAAGCTCCCCTTGTAGCCCATAACTTCCGCGGCCATCTGATAATACTCAAGGACCGTGTGGTCGCTGCCGTAGCCAACGTTCAAGTAGTCCGGAAGCTCGTCCAGACGCCCCAAACACCGGCAGATGTAGTCCGCAAGATCATCAACGAACAGGAACTCGCGCCGCGCGCTGCCGTCCCCCCATATCAGGACGCTGTCTTCGCCGTTCGACATCGCGGCGTGAATCTTCTGGACTATGGCCGCTATCAGGTGCGCGGAAGCCGGGTCGAAGCGGTCGTTGGGACCGTAGAGATTGCAGGGTATCAGCACCTTATACGAGGTAGAATACTGCCTGTTGCAGTACTCGCACAGCCTGGCGCCCGCGATCTTAGCGAGTGCATAGCCCTCGTTAGTCGGTTCGAGCGGCGCTGCAAGCAGATACTCCTCCTTGAGCGGATTAGTGTAGTCACGCGGGTACATGCACGAACTCCCGATATAGAGCAGGTCCCTCACCCCGGCTTCAAGCGCGGAGTGGATGACGTTGATATTGATGGCCTGGTTTTCCGCAAGGAAGCCTACCGGGTCGTTGATATTGGCCTGGATGCCGCCCACCCTGGCTGCTGCAAGGACAATATACTCGGGCCGCTCCTCCGCCATGAACCTGGCAACCGCGTGAGCGTCCGTCAGGTCGAGCTCCTGCCTTGTTCTTAGAATAAGATTTGAGTATCCCTGGTCTCTGAGAACGCGCGTCACCGCAGACCCCAACAGCCCGGTGTGGCCGGCCACGTAGATTTTGGAATTATGCTGCACGAAGACTCTCCACCAGCCCCAGCTTGCTCTTCTCTGCGGCGAAATCAGCCTCGACCATGATTCGTACCAGTTCTCGGAATTTCACAACCGGCTCCCAGCCCAGCTTTTCCCTGGCCTTGGAAGAGTCCCCGATCAGCAGGTCTACTTCTGCCGGCCGGAAGTACCTGGGATCAATCTCCACCATTGTCCTGCCGGAATGACTGTCTATCCCGACTTCGCTCAGTCCGCCTCCCCGCCACTCGATGTCGATTCCGAGACAGGCAGCGGCCTCCTCTACGAACTCCCGCACGGAGTGAGTCTCTCCGGTGGCTATAACATAATCATCCGGCTCTGGCTGCTGGAGCATCAGCCACATCGCCCGAACGTAGTCTTTGGCATAGCCCCAGTCGCGCTTTGCTTCCAGATTGCCCAGATACAGATTCTCGTCCATTCCGAGCTTGATCCGCGCCAGTCCGCGCGTGATTTTTCGCGTAACGAAGGTCTCGCCTCTGCGCGGAGACTCGTGATTGAACAGAATACCGTTTGCCGCGAAGAGCCCGTAGCTTTCTCGGTAGTTCTTCGTTATCCAGAACGCGAAGACCTTAGCGCATCCATAGGGACTTCTGGGGTAGAAGGGTGTAGTCTCGCTCTGCGGGACCTCCTGGACCTTCCCGAACATCTCGCTGCTCGATGCCTGATAGAACCTCGTGTGGATTCCGGTGTCCCTTATCGCGTCAAGGAGTCTCAGCGTTCCCAGCCCCGTGACATCCGCGGTATATTCAGGGATGTCGAAGCTTACCCGCACGTGGCTTTGCGCGCCGAGATGATAGATTTCATCTGGATTGATCTTCTCTAAGAGACGGCTGATGTTGCTCGCATCGGACAGGTCTCCGTAATGAAGGAAAAGCCGGGTGCCTTCCACGTGAGGGTCAGAGTATAGATGTTCAATCCTGCCTGTGTTGAACGTGGAACCACGTCGTATGATACCGTGGACGACATATCCTTCATCAAGCAGCAGTTCTGCAAGGTATGACCCGTCCTGTCCGGTTATGCCGGTTATAAGCGCGCTTTTCACCTGTGACCCCCGAGTACTCTTCTGTGAGCTTGCCGCCCTGAACATTATCGGCAGCAAATCCTGGTAATCTTTAGGGGGTAATAGACAGGCATGCGGCCTTCAGTGCCTCATTTCCTTCAGCGTCTCAGCGGTTCAAGGTGTCGAGATAACAACTCCTGAACCGGGGAGACGGGGAATAAAGCGGGGAATCCGGAATTCCCCGTCTCAGACCATTCCCCGCTTCCCCGGTTCTGGTATAACGCCTTAGACGAGCACTGCCTGCCGCATACCTGGTAATTGTACTAGATTTTGAGTCAAGGCCCAAAAAACTGGCAAAAACCCCTTGACAGAAGAGCTTAAAGGTATCATGATGCATATAGGAGTAAAAGTGCACCAAGCAGACGAAGAGCAAGTCGCCGGCCGGGCGCGGGCCGGGCGATGAAGAAAGATGAGCGCAGGAGAGGAAAGGAGAAATTGTTGACGCCCTCGGGTAATCCCGATTGCCTCACAATAATCCATACATCCAGCAACACTCAAAACACCGAGGATACACTCGGACACATCTACACTTAGGAAGGATGATGTATATATGAGTCACAGACTGTTGACTCGCACGACCGGACTGGCAATACTGTTGGCCATTGTGCTGTCAGTATCCCTGACTGCTGCCCCTTACAGCAGCCTGAATACCCAACTGACAGGACCACTTGGCGCCCTGGATCTGGCTGCGACAGTCGATCTGATGGGGAGCTATTTCAAATACACATACGACCTGGCATACACCAGTGCAAATGTCGGGCCAGGCGAACAGCCGCCCCAGGTACATGTTTTCAGCGTAGAGAATATGGACGACAGAGCGTACACGAACGCCACGAACAGCGACGGCTTTACAAACCCCTCGTATGGGCAGTTCTGGTATGAAATCAAGTGGATCGATGGATATTTAGCATTGGGGGAAACAGTAAGATTCACTTATGACTCGATCTACGCGCCAGCGGAGATACCTGTGCATGCCTACGCTGTCAATGGTGGCGCAGCGGCTGAGGGTAAGACTTTGGGTATTTCCTCGGCGGCGATTCCGGAGCCGAGCAGTATAGCCGGCCTTGCTATGGCGCTGGTTGGTGTTCTGCCCGTGCTCAGAAAACGCAGGTAGCTCGAATCGTCCAGGCAACCAGGACTTGCAAGACGCGCAGTCTGCAGTTGCCAACAAGGAGGGAAATATTATGAGCATCTCGATGGGCACAACCGTGAAGATGTTGATCATCCTGGCTCTACTGGGGTGCGCGCTGGCGCCTGCTTCAGCGGAGGTCTTGCTCCAGCACGAATCCAACCTGACCGGAAGCCTTGGCAGCTTCAATCTGGTTTCAGTTGTCAGTCAGAGCGGAGGAATCTTCCATTACGAATACACCCTCAGCTATTACGACGCTTATTTGAACAGGCCGCTTACTGGGTTCAGTGTTGGAAATATGTCGAGGCTGGAGTATCAGAACGCGGGCAACCTTACCCCCGCCCCTGGGGCCTTTGCCGATCCTGTGTATAACTCACTCCAGGATTCCATTCAGTGGAACGCAACCGCCGTGATGCCCGAGGACAACATCGTAAAGTTCTGGTATGACTCGCCTCATGGCTATACGCTTGTTGACGTGACGTCGTATGGAGGCGCCTACATAGCGAGTGGGAAGACGCTCGGACTGGCCGTTCCCGAACCGGGCGTACTCAGCATGTTCGGCGTAGGCATCGCAGGCGTAGGGATGGGCCTTATGCGGAAGATCAGGCCGCGGAAGAGATAGTCAGCCTAATCTTTGTTAGTGTGCTTCGCAGGCCGGGATAGCGAATAGTGCGCGTCCCGGCCCTTGTGTTTTTCCTCGGCAGGAACTCTAAGCGTGCTTCAGCACTATCTGCTCGATGATGTTGGCGACGTCCTCGCACTTGTCTATCGCCGTCTCGATGTGCTCGTAGATCTCTTTCCACTTAATGACTTCAACGGCGTTGGTCTCCGTCTCGAATAGCTTGGCTATGGCAGCGCGGCTTGCGGTATCGCCCGCGTTTTCCAGCCTGTTGATCTCAATCCAGCATTGCTTTAGAGTGTTGCCGCGCTTCTTGAAAAAAGCAAGTTGCTCGACAGCCGAGCGGGTCTCTTCCGTAGCGCGGTGAAAGATGGTGGCTAGCGTCATCAGGTCTTCAGTGGGCTTGCCGATCCTGTAGAGCACCATTCGCTCGACCGTAGCGTCCACGTAATCAACGATATCGTCGATTGCGCAGGCCAGCGCGTGGATGTCTTCCTGATCCAGTGGGGTGATGAACGTCAGGTTCAGCTTCTCAGCGATGCGGTGCGCGATCTCGTCCGCCTTGTGCTCGATCTTGTTCATGTTCAGGACTTTCCTTTCAACATCTGTGAAGTCCCTGATGAGATCGAGGAGCAAGTCCGCAGCCTCGACTATCGTCTCGGCCTGCTCGCAGAACATACCGAAGAACTTTTCTTGCCTAGGTATAAGTCGGAGTCCCATGGTTCTGCCTCTGTCTTTCTAACCTACAAATGGTTTAAGTAACGCGTATGCGAGCGCGCCGATCAGCGCCGACATCGGTATTGTGAGGATCCATGCCCAGACGATTCGCCCGGCGACGCCCCAGCGCACGGCTGATAATCTCCTTGTTGCCCCAACCCCGACGATTGCTCCGGTAATTGTGTGGGTTGTGCTGACGGGTATACCGAACATCGAGGCGCCTATGATAGTGGCCGCGCCGGCCGTCTCGGCGCTAAACCCGCCAGGTGGTCTGAGCTTGGTAATCTTCAGGCCCATCGTATGCACTATCCGCCAGCCCCCGGCCATCGTTCCAAGGGCAATCGCGGCGTGACAGGAGAGTATGACCCAGTAAGGCAGGGGCGCTTCGGCAGAAAGGTAGCCGCCGGCGAGCAGGAGCATCCAGATGATCCCCATCGTCTTCTGCGCATCGTTCAGCCCGTGGCCGAGACTATAGCCTCCCGCGGAGACGAGCTGCAGGCTTCGGAAGTATTTGTCCACTTTTCCGGGAGGCGCGTTCCGGCAGATCCAACACACTGTGGACATCACAGCAAGGCCGATGGCAAGGCCCATCATCGGAGCAAGGAATATGAATACCACCGTTTTGACGATTCCGCTCATCACCAGCACGTTAATGGCGTGAGTTTTGGCCAGCGCAGCGCCTACTAATCCACCTATCAGCGCATGCGAGGAGCTTGTCGGAAGCCCGCCAAGCCAGGTGATGATGTCCCAAGCTATGGCCCCTATCAGTGCCCCCAGCACCACGTAAGGGTCCACGTATTGGGTGTCGATCACGCCCTTGCCTATTGTGGCTGCGACGTGCGTCTTAAATCCGAAAGCCGCGACAAAATTGAAGAAGGCCGCCCAAATAACCGCTCGAAGCGGAGTGAGAACTTTTGTAGCTACAACGGTCGCGATCGAATTGGCGGCATCGTGAAACCCGTTGATGAAGTCAAAGACGAGCGCCACAATGATGATGCCAACAATAAGAAAAAACACGCCCTGGTGTTCCTCCAAGCGATATGGATGCAAAACTCGGCCAACTCAGTATAGCAGAGTCAACCGCTCCCGCGCAAGAGCGGGGGGTTGGGTGGGTCCATGTCACACCTGGGGGTTAGGCGGCAATTTTGGCGGCCTCCAGGATTCTGTGTGTCCGGTGGTTGAGCAGAGCCGACCTCAGATGAGCTATGGACTCTATGCCATCTGCGTTC
>JACPPP010000112.1 GCA_016190935.1 Armatimonadota bacterium
GAGCTGCGTCTATACTGCAACTCCGCAGGCTATGGTTCGACGTCCCGGAAACCAACTTTGGGCGATATGCGGCCATTGCAGCATGATACCCCATGATACCCCAAACTTGGCGCACACCCTAACAGGAAGAAAATAGGAATCGGGAGAAAATATGCGCAGATCGTTAAGTCTGTACAAGGCTAGAGTATCGCAAGCGCTGGGAGCGGGTGGGCAATTGCTTCCCGAGGCAACTGGACCTGCTAAAGCCTTACCTGACGTTAGTTACGGACCGCTTCGGATACCGTCTGAAACGCGGAACATCGCTGTTTTCTATTTCCGCGCTCACCTCCTCGATCCAGTCGATTTTCCGACTGAGTGAGACTTCCACGTGTTCCCTTGCGGCCTGTTCCGCTGTGTCAGGGTCGTGTCGCTTTATCGCGTCCACGAGATCGTCGTGGGTGTCGGTATCCGGGTAGATATCCGGTGGAGTCTGGCCTGTGACGCCGAACGCACTCATGCTATACTCCAGAAGTGGAGGGCTCTCCGTCATCCTTTGCAGGTCGGGGAATCTCGCTGAGCGTATGATGGCACGGTGAAACTCAACATCGGCCTTTATCCGGGTCTCCAGGTCCTTGCGTGCAATGGCATCGCGGCAATGTTCTGCTAACTCAACGATCTCCTCGATATCGGCGTTGGTAGCATTCTGGGCGCACAGTCGTGCCGCCAGTCCCTCAAGGCGAGCGCGCAGCAGGAAGAGGTTAGTGATATCCTCCTTGACCCATCTCCTGACATACGCGCCAAACCTGGGGCTGTTCACGACCAGCCCCTCCATCTCCAGTATTCGCAGTGCGAGATATACTGGAACCGAACTTACTCCAAGCTCGGTGGCAATGCTCTTGTGAGGCAGGCGTGTCCCAGGGGGCAGTCGGCCGTCCAGTATCCGCTGCTTCAACTCCTGGTAAGCGTATTCTTCCGAGCTTAATACCTCCGGATTGTTGACATATGCCATATTGATTCCTCCCTCACGCTTTGACAGTTAATCATGACCATCGCACTAAATCCAGCCATGTTTGATATGTTGTATACACTAATCATACCACAACAACAGGCCGTCCGTCAAATACCGGATTTCGACGGCAGTCGCGCTATGGGACGAAAGTGAGCCGCCACTCCCACGGCCGCCCCCGAGCAGCCCTACCAATCCTTCTCGCCTCCAATTCAGCAAGACAGCGGTCCAGTCTATTCAATAGAGCCGCTTTCTCTTGTTCTGCTTCCTTCGGCACTTGGAGCAACGCTACTTGCCTCCAGCGCAGAAAGTAAAGCGACTCCTGTTCCGAAGAAATACGGTCTGCATCCTGCAGAAGACCCCGCCAAGGACCGGGGCGCGTGCTCAGGTCGATTCCGGAGGCAAGGTCTTTTGCACTGAACAGACCGACCTCCTCGCCTTCCACGCCCAATCTCCATGTCCCAGATTTGAGACCCGTTACCTTGAATCGATACTCGTTCATCTTGACAAGAGAAGGAGCGTAAGTAAGAACAGGGACGACGTCAGGAGTGAAGAATGGCAGGGCTTCGTCCACACGCTTAAAGCTTATCAGTCCATCCGCCACTGCCAGGTCCGACACCTTACATCGGTCCGGTGTCACTTTCTTGCTGGCTACATCTATATCGATCGCGGAAGCCGGATTTCCGCAGCCGAGCGCGCTTAGCAGCGCATAGGCCATGATCGCATGTCCCGCCGGGCCGGGATGAACGCCATCTCCGATGAGGTCTATCTTGCCTCCATCCGCCTTCACGTGCTGCAGCGCATCGAGCATCAGGCTGTGCAGGTCGAACACAGGGCAGCCTTCCCTGCTGGCAAGAGACAGCACTCCTTTTGCAAAGGCTGCAAGGGTCTTATTGTAGCCCTTGAAGCCTGGCTGCTTGTCCTCGTCCACACAGCCCGGTGTAAGCAGCACGACACTAACACCTGCTGCCTTCAACTCATGCAACAATTTCTCCATGCCCGACATGAAGGCGTCATAGTTCTCCTGATTGAACGCGGCATATCGCCCATCGTTCATGCCGTAGCATATACTTACCACCCTCGGCTTGAGGCTCAGGACATCTCTCTGCAAGCGCGTAGCGCCTCCTTGGGAGGTATCGCCGCCCCAGCCAGCATTGCGAAATGTTATTCTCACGCCCGGATGTCGCAGCGTGAAGTAATCCATCACATAACGGGTATACATCCGCTGCTCAGTGATGCTGTCACCCAGGAAGACAACCCTGTCACCGGTCTTAAGCCGGGGCAGCGACTCGCCGCCTGCACTTTGGCTCGCAAGTAACACCGCGAGAAGCGCCATATAAAAGTATGTCAACGGGATTCTCTTGATCATAGGTTCGTGTCCTTTCTTTTGATTCGTATGCTGCGAGAACTCAACTCACTGCAAACTCCATCACCTTGCCATACGCGCCGTCCCCGTAGTATAAAGGCTATGTCAGAAGGCGTTGTAGGAAGGCGAGACCATCGCGGGCCAGATCGTCCTGGCTGGGCGCCAACTCTCTCCATATCGCGGCAGCGCTCGCTATGCTCTCCACCTGGGAAGAAAAAGTCTCTATTACTAAAGCTCCATTATACCCGACTTCTTCTAGGGCCGTGGCAAAATCTTTCCATGCAAGCTGGCCTTTCCCTGGAGTCCCGCGGTCATTCTCTCCTATATGCACGTGTTCCAGCCGTCCCCCGACCGCGCGCACAGCCTCCGGGATTGATTTCTCCTCCGTTCCCATATGGTAGGTATCCAGCATCATCTGATACGCCGGGTGCCCCACGGTGTCCACAAGCTCGATCCCCTGTGCCGCCGTGTTGATGAAGCTCGTCTCATACCTGTTCAGAGGCTCTATGCAGAGAATGACTCCCTTCTCAGCCGCGTAATCTGCAACCGGCAGGACCTGATCCCTTACATACCGCATATATGCCTTCCTCTCATTCCCATGGCATTGCCAGAACCGGCCAACGGCTGAGTAGACAGGTCCCACTACTCTTGCCCCTCCCATGGTCTTGACAGCGTCTATGCAGTGGCGCATGTAGGCTCTTGCGCTCTCACTGTTCGCGGGATCGGAGTGAGTTATGTCCCTATCCGGGCTGCCGAGCACCGCCGTCACGCTTACCCCCAGTCCGTTGTCCTTCAAGATCTCAGCGGCATAATTGTAGTCAATATCATCGGTGTTTTCTATGGGCACCTCGACCCAGTCGAAGCCTAGACCCGCTACATGCGGCGCGAGCTTCGCGAGCTTCTGCGTAGTGAGAGGAGATACCCACACCCATGAGCTTACTCCAAACCTCATCATATTCCTCCTTTTCGATACCTCAACGAGATTTCTGTATTCCTCCTCCGTTATCGCATCACGAATAGCAGGACAAGCACCACAGCTGCAACAATCCACATCCACAGTCTGTAATCGTGGAAGAGTGGCAACTTTTCCTCATCGCTCTTACCAAGTTGTTTCCAGTCGATCGTAGTCTTCGCCAGCTTCTCCTTCGGCTCCGGTGGTGTAAGCAGGCTTCCTAATACAAGAGCAAGAATGCACAGCGCCATCGTAATGTTCAGCCGATATGTTCGACACCAGGTAAGATGCCCCGATGAACGGCCACCTCACCTGTCGCCCTGCAAGAAAATACCCCTCGCTGGTCTTCGGCTTCTTGACGACATAGAGACCCACCGCAAGGATAACGATCACATATGCCAGCACAACCAGCCAGTCAATTAATGCAAACTGCATTACCTCATACTCCTTTCAATCCATAGAACTTTATTGCGTTAGCCCCGAACACCTTATCTCTGCTTTCTGGAACGATTCCGGCAAGCACCTTGTTAAATGATGATGGCTATCCACGGCTATCATTGCGCTATCCTTTCGTCTGGAACATTTTGCTACCGAATTCGCCCGGCCGCTTCTTTGACTCTGTAGATAAACCCGCCCTGAGAGCAGATCGCGCGAATATCCTCTTTTAGCACTGCTATTGGGAATGTCCAGAGCATCGTGTTGTGGTAGTATTCCAGTCCTCCAACCACAGCCCGGCTGCCGTCGGAGTTCAGGTGAGAAGGCATATCCCAGGCGGCATTTTCGCGGCAAACCAGCGCCTCCCAGGTACGGTGGACTATGCCGAGTCCCAGCTTTTCAAAATGAGGATCGCCACTTCTCACCATTGCGCTTGCAGCCGACAATGTGGAATATGAAGGAACTATCAACCTGTCCCACATGAACCCGCTATTGCCTTCAATCGCGCGGCCGTCGGGGCTTGCAGCCATAGCGATTCCGGCAGACGCGTTACGTACATTCAGCCGCTCGAGCGTTGCGAGGACTGTTCTTACTCTGTCTGGAGGAATAACGTCCGGCAAGCCGTGGAGCCCCGTCCAGAGGTTCCCAATGAACTGGTCACACAAGACTGTGTCGGATTTCTTGCCGGTCGCGGTATCGTTATAAAGCAGATAAGAACCCGCTGAGTCATTCCACAGCTTCTGCTCAAGAGACTTGCCGGCCTTACTGTGCCAGGACCGGCATTCCTCCGCGAAGGCATTATCTCCCTGCATCCTGGCCATCCTCTCAGTGATCCCAAGGGTGCTCAGCCAATATGTGGAGACGTGAGTGGCCACTCCGACCATAGGCCATGCGTCCAGGTAATGGTTCACTCCTCTCAGTTCCAGCAGACCATCGCCATCAGTGTCCCCTGTGAACATGAACTTCATTCCGGCTTTGACCGAGGGATACCATTCGTCCAGCACCCTGTCATCACCTGTGGCCAATCGGTACCTGTCCACCATATGCACATAGACCTGTCCATCCACTGCCAACTGTTGGGAGTACCACGGTCTATCCGGCTCGCTTCCCGGACCAAGCGTGGAAGGAGTCTGCCCTGTATCTTGTTTCTGGTAATGTTTGAATGCCTCAAGCTTCCTCAGCCCCAATTCTGGGAAGAGCAGGTTCACCGGCCATTCCCCGAACTCGTCGTTGGCTATGCAGGCCTGCTGGGGGCACGACAAGAGGCTCTCGTTGACGCAGAAGAAACCTTTGTCCCCCCACCAATGGTTGGGATCGGGACTATTCATCCAGAAGCTCTGCTGAGGAAGCAGACCGAAGGCATTTATGAGGGAGTCCTGCAGCCAGCCAGGCAACTTCTTCTCCGAGTAGACAACCTGCTGCCATGCCAGGACACGATTCAGAAGCGAGGAGTGTTCCTTCGCAAGATACTCGGCCACATCACCAGCACTTTTGAAACGGGTGCTATACATATTGGCGTAGGGATTGCCCGAGTGGGATATCCACCTGGGGGCATACCATGCAAGGACAAAGCGTACAGTCTTGTTCTCGCGAGGCTGAAGGGAGAAGTCCAGTGCCACGGATGAGCCAGGTCTGTATTTCTGCATCTCAGGCAGCGAATCAGCTATGCGGCTCCAGGCCTCGCCGTTATCATCAAGGGCCCCGCCAAAACGGAGTCTCTCCTGACCTACGACTCCCAACGCATAGGCATAGTCGAGGCCATTTGCGTTGGCGCTGACTACCTGCCCCGTGAATGCTCTGTTGATGGGTTCCCTTTTATACTCAGCCGCATCAACCTTGGCTGGAACGCCAATATCAACACGGCGTGGGCCGTGGAAGCTGAAAGCAATAGCGCCATTCTTAGGTTCGTTGCTTCTATTCCTGAGGCGCAACTCGAATACTGCACCAGGGGTATTCGACTCCTCTGCCTGGCCGGGGAGGAAAGGACTCCAAGCTCTTAGCTCTACACTGATTGGAGTCTTTGTGTCGAACTTCATGTCTGCTATAGGATAGTGCCCCCAGTAGTCTATTTGCTTCACGCCGTTCACTCCCTTGACCGTGCTGAGGGAGAGAATTGTGGACTTGCCCTCCACGGAAATCCCCAAAAACGGCAGGCGAAAAGCCGGGACGTGCTTTCTCATCTGGCAATTGTATTGAACGTCCTGAGCCAGTGCCAGCTTCTCTGATGCTACTCTGGCATCCATGAATGCATTGAATATGGTGCTCACCGAGTCTAGGGTCCCGTCAGTTCCGATGCTGATGAAACCTGTTCCCAGTGAACCAAGCGGCATTCCAGGCAGCATGTTGCCATTTCGATAAACTACCCCAGTCACTGGGACAGAGAAGCCATCAGCCCGAAAGCTTGTCCACTTGCGTTCGGCAAGACCTTTCGGAAACAGCGTTCCATCTGTCTCGGCACATGCCGACACCGAAGCCACCATACTAAGCAATAAGATTGCAGCACAAACTCTCATCTTCATTTCCACTTGCAATATCCCTTTCAGCCCTGTTTGTTATTAGCTTTCCTTCCTTTCATAAGGCCGTAGGCCACCTGAAAGGGCGTGCAAGCTCCACTCTTCTTTGAAAGCCGTCGATCTCTATCGAGCCGCATCCTTGATCCGGTTGATGAACCCACCCGAAGAGCAAGCTGTAAGAACGTCTTGTCCGAGCACAGCCAAGGGGAACACCCAGAGCATGCAGTTGTGGTAATACTTAATTCCACCGAACCGAGTGCCGTCTGCGGCCAAGTGAGAGGGCATATCCCAGGCCGCATCTCCAGCACAAACCAGCCTCTGCCAGGTTCGATGCACTATCTCAGGCCCCAGCTTCTCAAAATGTGGATCTCCACTTCGAAGCATTGCACTTGCAGCCGCTAGCGTAGAATACGAGGGAACTATGAGGTCACACCAAGATCTGTCGCTTTCGGTGTCATTAGGACGGGCAGCCATCGTGATCCCAAATGGCGTCTTACTTACATTCAATCGCTCAAGTGTCGTGAGAATCTTTCTGACCCTCTCTGGAGGAAGCACATCAGGCAAGCCATGGAGCCCAGTCCACAGGTTCCCGATCAGTTGATCACAAAGAACCGTCTCCGACTTCTTACCGGTTTCGGTGTCATTGTAGAGCAGGTAAGAACCTACAGACTCGTTCCACAGTTTCTCCTCAAGAGACTTGCTTCCCCTGTTATACCAGGACCTGCACTTTTCAGCGAATGCGGTATCTCCCTGCATCCTGGCCATCCTCTCAGTTATCTCTAGTGTGCTGAGCCAATACACAGAAATGTGAATGGCAACTCCCACTATAGAAGACTCCAGGTAGTCACCTCCATGCAAGTCCAGCAGGCCGTCCCCGTCTTTATCTTCGGTGAACATAAATTTCATTCCAGCCTTAATGGATGGATACCACTCGTCCAGCACCTTGTCATCACCTGTTGAAAGCCGATACCGGTCTACCATATGCACATAAACCTGTCCGTCTGTTGCCAACTGCTGGTTAAACCATGGTCGGTCCGGCTCTGTGTATGGACCAAGTGTTGAAGGAGTCTGTCCGGTATCCTGCTTCTGGTAGTGCTTGAATGCCTCAAGCGTCCTCAGCCCCAGCTCAGGAAACAGCAGATTGAGAGGCCACTGTGCAAACTCATCGTTTGCTATGCAGGCCTGCTGGGGACAGGTCACTAGACTCTCATTGACGCAGAAGAACCCTTTGTCCCCCCACCAGTGGTTGGGATCGGGACTCTTCATCCAGAAACTCTCCTGTGGCAGCACTGCCAGAACATTTATCAGAGAATCCTGCAGCCAGCCAGGAAGCTTCTTCTCCGAGTAGACAACCTGCTGCCAGGCCAGAATCCGATTAAGCAATGTCTCGTGTTCTTTTGCAAGATACTCCGCCACCTCACCCGCACCCTTGAAGCGAGTGCTATACATATTGATGTAGGGATTCCCTGTGAGGGGGGAATAGCCGGCCAGCCGCGTTGAGCGATATTGATCCAACCAGGATGTCCAAGTAGGGGCATACCAGGCAAAAACAAAACGCACAATCTTGGTCTCCCCCGGCTGCAATGAGAAGTCCAACGCCGTTGATGCTCCAGACTCATATAGCCCTGCCTGGGGTAATGAAGTGACTATGCTGTTCCATGCGCTGCTCCACGCCTTATTGTTCGTGTCGATAAAAGGACTGCCGGAGTAGGGATCAAGGCGTCCCCCAAAACGCAGCTTCTCCCGGCCTATGACTCCCAATGCATAAGCATATTCACGTCCTTCTACCTTTGTGCTTATCACCTGCCCACTGAATGCTCCATTGACTGACTTGCGGCTGTATTCCCCCGGAGTTGCCGCAATCGGAGCACCCACATCTACCCGACGTGGACCGTGGAAGCTGAATGCTAATGCTCCCTTCCTAGCTACGCTGTCCGTGTTCCTCAGATGCACCTCGAATACTGCTCCAGGAATGTTGGACTCCTCTGCCTGCCCAGGAATAAAGGGAGTCCAAGCTCTTAGCTCTACACTCACAGGACTCTTCGTGTCAAACTTCATGTCTGCTACAGGATAGTGCCCCCAGTAGTCTATCTGCCTTGCACTCTGCACTCCCTTGACTCTCTTAAGAGATAGAACCGTGGTTTTCCCATCTACAGATATCCCCAGAAATGGCAGGCAGAAAGTCGGCAAGTGCCTCTTCATTATAAGATTGGACGCACAGTCCTCTGCCCAAGATGCCACTTGAGAAGCCTCCCTGGGATACGTAAAAGCGTTGAATATGGTGCTCACATAGTCTAGGGTCCCGTCAGTGCCCAGGCTCATAAAGCCCGTCCCGAGTCCCCCAAGTGGCATACCGGGCTGCATGTCACCGTTACGATAGATAACCCCAGTCACAGGAGTAGTAAACCCGTGAGCCTGAAATCTCACCCACTTCCGCTGGGCTAGCCCCGCCGGAAAAAGCTCTCCGGGTTCGCCCGCGCGGACCGGCACACAACCGGCAATGCTTAGCAGCAAGATCGCGACAAAGTTTCTCATCTCGTCTCTAAGTGCCCGTCCATAAATAAAGGTATCAGTCTTGCTGGTGCGGCTTGATGACATAGTTCCAGTCTGCGTGAAATGCTTCCGGCTGCAGGTTGACTTGCGCCAACTCTGCATCACTTA
>JACPPP010000012.1 GCA_016190935.1 Armatimonadota bacterium
CGCACGCACGGTTCGGAGGGAGGGGAGACCGGGCAACCGGCCTTCCCTACCCCTATCAAATTATGGAATCTCCCTGGCGATCACTCTACCTGACAGGGACCTATCTGTATCCTTCCAGTTCCTCGCTCATTGTTGCGCCGTCTTCCTTGTCGTCAATGCGCAGTTCGGTAATCACCCGATGGACGCCCTTCCGTCTTACAGCCTGGTGGGCGCGCTTGGCCGCGTCAATTACCTGGTCGAACTCGCCCTCGATGGTCGTGCCCATAGCATCGACCTCGTACTTCAGCCCGGACCTCTTTACCTCGTCTACCGCCGCATCGACGTAAGGCCTCATCTCGCCTTCCACCATCGGCGTTACACTGAGTTCCGCAACTACCGACATTTCATTTACCCCCTCCCGCAGACCTTGACCTAAGCATCAATCTGGCCTGCCGACACTTTAATCTAATACCAGTTGCGTTTGGACCATCCATAGCATCAGGTTTCTGAAGCGCGGATTACGCGGAAGAAGCTTTCAGCCATCAGCTTCTCGGCCCCTCAGGGGCCGCCGTCGGCAGACAAGCAGTCCGACGGAACACGTCAGCTATCAGCCGTCAGCGGTTATCTACCACCCAAGGCGCCGCACGGGGACGTGCGGCATACCTGGCCGGGCGCGTCACGAGCCGGGCCATCAGAGACGGGACGGGCCATCGTTAGATGACAACTGGCCCCTGGCCCCTGACACCCGGTCCCCTTTCCGCGTTATTCGCGCTTCTTCGCGTATTTCGCGTTTCAAAAAACCGATAGACTGGCCAAACTATGCGCAAGTGGTATAAGCATTATCTCACTACCCCCCAGCCGCGCACTTAAAACCCAGCGACCAGCCCACAGCGGCCCTGGTACAAATACCAGTTCTTTGCCGCATGTCCTCTTATCGGCTCAAAATATCCTCAGGTGTACCAATAATCTATATATGGAAGTGATGCCGCTAACGGAATAATATCCTTGGCGGCTCGGCACCGGATATCAGGCAAGTTATGCCACACAGTGTTAACTTCTATTCTCGTCTTTGCTGCCAGTGATAGAGGCTTGTACAGCCTGAGGGGGTTATCCAATAGTGTTATCACAGCTTTTCGGTAAGGACACTATCGTAGGTATTGACATTGGGAGCAGCTACATCAAGGCCGTTGAGGCCGAGCCGGCAGGAAACGGATGGCGGCTGATTAACGCTGCTTTGCAAGTCACGCCTCTCGACTCATGCCGCGACGGTGTCATCACAAATGTTCTCGATGTTGCCCAAGCGATCAAGACGCTTCTTCGCTCGGCAAACATCCGCAGCTCGGGAGCCGTGGCGGCGATTTCAGGTTCTCAGGTCATCGTGCGGCAGGTCCAACTGCCTCAGATGACCGAAGCGTCACTTCGTAAGTCCATCCGGTTTGAGGCGAGCAAATATGTATCCGCCCCTATGGATGAGAGTTCGGTAGAGTTCGAGATTCTTGGCAATGTGGAGGGCACGGACCAGATGAACGTAATGCTGGTTGCCGCGCCAAAAGACCTCGTCCAGACGAGGGTGAGTGTGGTCGAAGCGGCCGGCTTGGAGCCGATATCGGTAGATGTCGAGGCGTTTGCTATCATGCGGTCCCTTGTGGAATGCTGCGCGTGCGACGATTTCGCGACTGCCACGATTGCGCTGCTCGATATGGGCGCAAGCCACACTGATGTCAATATTATCTCGAACGGGAATTTCGCCCTGACAAGGAGCATCCCGATTGCCGGAGACAGCTTTACCAATGCGATAAAGACGCTGACAGGATTCTCACATGAGGACGCCGAGCGGCTGAAGTTCGAGATGGCCGCGCAGGACTCGATAGACAAGCTTTCTGTCCAGGAAGTGGAAAGCAAGTGCTGGCGAGTCGTCCAGCCGCTTCTCGATGAGTTGCTTCGGGAGATCCGCAGATCGATCCATTACTACCAGTCGCAGTTCCCGGAGGGGGCTGAACAGGCGACGGTGTCGAAGATCGTCCTGACCGGCGGAGCCGCCCGGATGCCCGGAATGGCCGCTTATGTGGAGTCGAAACTCAGCGTGCCGACGGAAGTCGGTGATGCTTTCTCGGGGAGCCTGGTCTCCCCTGGGCGGTTTACGCAGGATTTCGTCGTTGAATACGGACCCGTGCTGGTGGTCGGCACAGGGCTCGCGCTGAAGGAAGAGATGGCTCGGGCCAGGCTCAGGCCGGCCGCTTGAGCGGAAAGGAGCTCCACTGACATGCCCAGCATTAACATGATTGCCCCCAGGCGCGCTGAAAAGAAGCGCCTGGAATCAACCGTTAGGAAGCTTGTAATCGTGCTGCTTGCAGAAGCAGTTCTGATCACAGCTACTGCGGGGCTGATGGTGTCAAGGATCTACGGAACGCGGTCTTTGATACAGGACCTGGATGTCCAGCTTACCAAGCTGCAGCCGACCGTGAACACCATCGAAAAATACGATAAGGACACGCAGGCCTTAAAGCCGAAGCTTGAGACTCTCAACGAAGCGAAGTTGACAACTCTAAAATGGTGCCGGATACTTGACAACTTGAGCGCGAGTCTCCCGGAGAAGACATGGCTGACTCGAGTTGCTACCGTTCCGCCTCAGCCCTTAGCCGCAGAGATGGTAGTCAACTTGAACGGGGTCTCGGCAAGCCAGAACCTTGTGGGAGAAACGATGCTTCGAATGCACGATACTGTGGTTGACTTCAACCGGCTCGATCTTCACTTCACCCAGAAGTCTTTGGTAGGTAAAACTACTGCTGTAGAGTTCGAGATGGAAGCCGGCATCAAGATTGTGGAGGAGGTGCAGAAAAGTTGAAGCTCCCCGTTCTTAATCCAAACAAGCGCTCCATCACCGCACTTGCAGCGGCGGCGGCCGCGCTCTTTTTCGCGGGCTTACTGGTATTTACGGCAAGCTCCCGCAACCTGAAAACCGCGGCTATGGAGCTTGAGAACAAGCAAAAGCAGGTCGCGGATAGCAGGAGGATTGCGCAGCGCTTGACGGAAGCCAGACAAAACTACCTGAGCGCACAGTGCGAACTCGCGTGCCTCGAGACTTCGGTAGCTACGCATGCGTATATTCCGACACTCTTGAAACAGATCGAGCGTCTGGCGACCGCAAATGATCTTAAGGTAGTTTCCATCAGGCCCGCACAGGCGCCGCCGGCTGCCCCGCCTCCGATAAAAAGAACGTCGCAGGACCCGGAGGCGCCCGAGGCTGCCGCAAAGAGCAACCAGCCGGGTGGAACACAGGCAGAAGCGGCTAAGCCATATAACGAGTTGCAAATAGAGATGCAGTTCGAGGGAAAGTATTGGCACGCGCGCAATTTGATTTTCAGCCTGACCAGGTTCCCGAAGATAATTGCTGTAAACCACATTAATGCGGGCCCTAAAAACGTTGTTACTGAGCATGGTGCGCCGGACCTGCTTGTCAAGCTGAACGTTAGCGCCTTTGTATTTCCGGAAAAGAACGATCCGGAAGCTGTGGACGAATCGTTGCCGTCCATAGTAAGCGATAAATCGAAAGCGGCGGCAGCCGCTGGGAGGTCCAGCAATGAAGGATAAGAAGAAGCTGCCTCTGATGATTGTTTTGGGAGTGCTGGTGGCGGTATGCGCAGGCTACGTGTCCATGAATATGCTGGGGGGCAAGGCTACAGGGGCAGCGGCCAAGAATCCCGCGGCGCAAGCACAGACGGCGGCGCCAAACAGCGGCGGGACCCAGATGGCCCAGAACGTGCCGTTTGAAAACGCCACGGCCGATGTGCGGGCATCCCAACCGCCGGTCAAAGAGAAGCGCGATCCTTTTGCTCCGGCGATGAACATATCTACAGGGGAGTCTGCGCCACCACCGAGCCGGGTGGCGTTGGCGCCGGCAGAGATGCTGCCGCCGCTGCTCGCGGATATCTTCCCGCTTCCGCCGCTCGGAGCAGGCGCGGGTGGGCAGAGTTATGAAGCCCGCGAGGCAATCCAGCAGCCCGCAGAACAGCCCTTCCCTACTTTCGTGCTCACCGGCGTGATAACCGGAAGGACGAACGTCGCGATCCTCCGGCTTGGGGAGAGCAGATACATAGTCAAAGAGGGGCAACTAATCGATGGAACATACAAGGTTGTCACGGTGTCGCAGGATGGAGTCCTGCTCGCCCACGACGACCACAGTGTCTTCTTGAAACTAGGAGGAGATGGGAATGCAAGTTAGATTGAGCAGAGTGGTGTCCGCAGGGCTGTTGTGCTGCGCGTTTGTTTTTGCAGTCATTGCGCCGCTTGCTGCCTCGGATTCTTCAGCGCAGCTAAAATCGGAGAGCGTCTCGGTGCAGGCCGGTCCAATCATCGCCGAGCCGAGTTCGACACGCTTTGCGATGGCCTCCGGTCATCCAGAGTTCAAGGAAGCCAGGAACATCAGCCTGGACTTCCACGCAGCCGACATATCGGATGTCTTGAAAGCGCTGTCGGTGCAGAGTGGGACCAACATCGTGACCGGCAACGACGTAAAGGGCCAGATAACCGTCACTCTCAGCCATACCTCGCTCTCTGAGGCGCTAGATATGGTGACGAAACTATCGGGCTTCAAGTATGCCAAAGTCTCGCCGGACACCTACATTGTTGGGTCCAACCCGGCAGTAAACGGTGTGCTTGATCCGGCCTCCGGCGAAGTAGTGACCGAGGCCGTATCGCTCGCCTTTGCCGATCCGGACCAGCTCACAAAGGCGATAGAGACCCAGGTGCCGGGGCTTAAGATAGCCCCAAGCGGCGCAAAGCCGGACCAGCCGGGGCCGAGAGTTCTCGTGCTTTCCGGAAGCAAGTCGGCTGTGGACGCAGCCAGGACTCTCATCGCGCAAGTAGAGGACTCTCTGGCTGAGGAGGCCGGAGGCAAGGACGTAGCAATCTATACGTTGAGGTACATCAGCGCTACCGAAGCGGTGACAATGCTCTCAGCCGTACTTCCACGCCTGACGGTCACCGTCGGGCCGACGAGCGGGATCAAAGACCGTCCGCCTTCGGGGATAACTTTCGTCTCATCGAGCGGCAGTGGTGGCTCGGGTGGCGGCAGCGCGCAGTCGTATGACGCCGGTGCAACCGCCAAGGAGGAACCCAAGACCATCATCCTGTCGGGATCACCGGAGGATGTTGCAAAGGCCAAGAGAATACTCGATGAGCTGGATGTGAAGCCGCGCCAGGTGCTGATCGAAGCCAAGGTTACGGATATCAGCGCAGGTGATCAGAAGAAGCTCGGCATCACCTGGAGCTGGAACAACATCATTTTCGACGAGGGAACTAAGACAAACGGCGGAGGCAGTGGGAATTTCGTCAGACTGCCGATAACCTTCGAGGGGCAGCTCGATGCGATGCTCAAAGACAACTCCGCCACGTTGCTCGCCAACCCGACGATTGCCGCCGTGGAAGGCCAGCCGGCGACTATCTTCATCGGAGACGAGGTCAAATACATAATCAGGATCGAAGAGACCCTGACGGGAATCAACTTCCAGACCGAAACCGCGAGCGTCGGTGTGACCCTGCGGGTGATTGCAAGACCCGACGACGAAGGCAACATAACCCTTGCGCTCCACCCTGAGGTCAGCACTATTACTGAATGGCTCACGATAGGCACAGGCACGGGCGGCAACAACGCCCAGACCGCCATAGCGCTGCCTCAGATCGCAAGAAGGTTCACCGACCACGTCATCAGGGTCAAAGATGGAGAGATGATAGTCATTGGCGGACTTATAAAGGACAACGAGCTCAGCACAATTACCAAGGTGCCACTGCTCGGCGATCTCCCATTCTTCGGCGGACTGTTCAGACACAGAGAGAAGTCCAAGCAGCATTCGGAGATTGCGATCTTCCTGAAGGCAAGCCTGATGAAAGAGACATAATGCCGGAGCCAGAGGTTAGAGGTTAGAGGTTGGAAGTCGGAGGACGACGATGGCCGGGGAGATTCCTCCCCGGCCCAGGTGTGGCGGATATTCATCCGCTTGTTCCGTCGGACTGCTCCCTGTTAGTCTCTTCAATCTCCAATCTGAAATCTGAAATCCCTCCGGCCCCCGGCCCCTGCTGATGGCTGATAGCTGACGGCTGACAGCTTCCTCATTGCTCATCGCTCACCCGCAGTGTGAGCGTCAAAATTTGTCAAAGTAGTTGGGCTTCGGCCCCTGCGGTAAGGGGGTGAATAAGCCGATAAAGAATACGGGGTGCCGCTAGAGGCTGGAATGGCAAGATCACAAGCATTAGGCGAAATCTGTCTCAGGCTGAATCTGCTCACGCGGGAGCAGCTTCAGCAGGCTTTGGAAAAGCAAAAGCAACTCCAGACTCAGGAGTCTCTGGGTGATGTTCTGGTCAAGATGGGATTCATCGGCGAGAAAGATCGAATCCGATGCCTTGGCGAGCAGTATGGTGTGCCTTTCATAGACCTGACGGAGGTTGAGCCCGAACCGGAAGCGCTCAGGATGGTATCTCAGGAAGTCGCGAGGCGGCAGAAAGTCCTGCCTGTGGCCGTGAAGAACGACAAGCTGTCACTCGCGATGAAAAACCCGCTGGACATCTTCGCAATAGATGAGATAAGGCTTATGACCGGGATCGAGGTCGAGCCGATGATCGCGGTCGAAGACGAGATCGTCGCTGCCGTTGGTCGATTCTATAAGTCGCAGGTATCTGTAAAAGAGGTCGTAAGCGATGTCATGCGCGACATCGACGGTGGCAAGATCGACTTTACGACCGCCGAAAAGGCAGCCGAGGAAGAGATATCCATAGAGCAGCTCAGGGAGCTTTCTGAGGAGGCGCCGGTTATCAGGCTGGCCAACCTGATCATAAGCCGCGCCGTGGCCGATAGCGCAAGCGACATTCATATCGAGCCTACCAGAGACGCGGTGAGGATCAGGTTCAGAATAGACGGCATCTTGCAGGAAGCGCTGGCCGTCCCGAAGAAAATCCAGGCCTCGCTGATCTCGAGAGTAAAGATCATGGCCGAGATGGACATAGCCGAGAAACGCGCGCCGCAGGACGGCCGGATAGGAGCGGTAATCGACGGCAGGCAGTTCGACTTTCGAGTTTCGACCCTGCCTTCAGTATATGGAGAAAAGATCGTCCTGCGAGTGCTGGACAAGAGTTCAATATCAATCGGGCTGAACAATCTGGGACTCCTGCCGGAAACGCTGGAGCGATTTGAATCGGTCGTTATGAGGACCTATGGAATCATCCTCGTGACCGGCCCGACTGGAAGCGGCAAATCGACTACGCTTTACTCGGTGCTCTCGAAGCTGAACTCCGGCGAAAAGAACATTCTTACGATTGAGGACCCGGTGGAGTACGAGCATGCCGGCATAACCCAGACGCAGATCAACCCGCGCGCGGGACTGACATTCGCATCGGGGCTGAGGACTATGCTCCGGCAGGACCCGAACATCATAATGGTCGGAGAGGTCCGTGATTCGGAGACGGCGCTCATTGCAATAGAGGCGGCATTGACAGGACACCTTGTTCTATCTACTCTCCACACGAACGACGCGCCGGGCGCGGTCACGAGATTGATAGATATGGGCGTCGAGCCGTTTCTGATCGCATCGAGCGTGATAGGCGTTCTGGCCCAGAGGCTTGTCAGAGTGATCTGCGCGAAGTGCAAGGAGCAGTATAAGCCGCCGATAGATGCTGTTAAGCGTCTCGGAATCCATCTCGACGGGGAGAGCGCCGTCACCTTCTATCGCGGAAGAGGCTGTGACTATTGCAAGGGCACAGGCTACAAGGGCAGGATCGGCGTGTATGAGCTTATGGTAGTAAACGACAGCATTCGCGATCTTGTCCTCGCGAGGTCTTCGTCACACGCGGTCCGCGAGGCCGCAATCGAGACAGGAATGAAGACGCTCAGGCAGGACGCTATGGAGAAAATCCTTCTCGGAACGACCACCCTAGAGGAGTCGCTCAGGGTGATCTACTCGGGATAGGCGACAGGGAACAGGTAACAGGTGATAGGTGATAGGTGATAGGTGATAGCTGGTGGGCGACGTCGGGACATCTTGCATTTTGCATTTTGCATTTCCCATGCCCCATGTCCCATGACCCTTACCAACACCCAACACCCAACACCCGTCAGGCCGATGGCTGATAGCTGACAGCTAACCTTGGAGGAAAGAACTTGAACGAAGCATTTGCGCTGGAAGATTTTACAGAATACATAATGCAAGACCATGCGGTCTCGGTAGATAGCGCGCATGTAGACGACCTGCTGCGGGAGGCAGCGGAGAGAGGAGCTTCAGACCTGCACTTGTCCGTCGGCCTGCCGCCCGTAATCAGAATCGACGGGCGACTGGTCCGGCTGGACTACAATCCACTTGCGCCGAACGATATCCAGCGACTGGTCTATGATATTCTGAGCGCTGACCAGATACAGTGGTTCGAAAAGTCAAGAGAGCTGGACTTCTCTTACGGCGTAAGGGATGTGGGCCGGTTCAGGGTCAACGTATACAGACAGCGGGGCTCCGTCGGCGCAGCCCTCCGCGCAATTCCCAACCAGATACCGTCTTTCGAACAACTCAGGCTTCCTCTCGTGCTTCATGAATTGTGCAGAAAACACAGCGGACTAGTCCTTGTAACGGGACCTACAGGCAGCGGCAAGTCCACCAGCATTGCCTGCATGATCGACAAGATCAACTGCGAAAGAGAAGGCCATATAATGACCATCGAAGACCCAGTGGAGTATCTGCACAGGCACAAGAAGTGCATGATAAACCAAAGAGAGCTAAACACTGATACGGACTCGTTCGAGAACGCGCTCCGGGCGGTGCTCCGCGAAGACCCGGACGTGATCCTGATCGGAGAAATGCGAGATCTGGAAACCATATCCGCAGCCTTGACTCTGGCGGAGACCGGGCACCTTGTATTCGGCAGCCTTCACACGAGGAACGCGCCGCAGACTGTCGACAGAGTAGTGGATGTCTTTCCTCCTCACCAACAGGCGCAGATCAGGGTTCAGCTCTCTAACACCATAGAAGGCATAATTGCCCAACAGCTTCTGCCACGACTCGGGGGCGGACGGATAGCCGCCGTCGAAGTGCTCATCGCAACTTCTGCCATAAGGAATCTAATCAGGGAGGGCAAGACCTTCCAAATCCACTCAGCGATCGAGACCGGAGCGCAGTTCGGTATGCAGTCCATGGACAAGGTCCTGGCGGACATCCATCGTTCCGGAACGGTATCCTATCAGGACGCAGCCAGCCGGTCCATCGATCCTGAGAACTTCCAGAGATTCCTAGAGGGAGGTTAGCAAATGTCAACGTTCGTCTACACGGTGCTAGATACTTCCGGCAAAACCGTGAAGGGAAGGATGGAGGCCGACAGCGAGCAGTATGTTCTGAGCAAGCTGCACGAGCAAAACCTTCGCATAGTAAATGTCGCCAAGCAGAGGGAAGGCAGAACTTTGCCCTCTTTAGGCAGGAAGAAGGTAAAGCTCAAATCCATGGTGGTCTTCAGCCGCCAGTTTGCCACAATGATAAACGCGGGAATCGCGGTCGTGCGATGCCTGGACATACTGGAAGGCCAGACCAAAGACGATGCGCTGAAGACGGCTGTCGGCCAGTGCAAGAGGGATGTCAAGGCGGGACTATCGCTTACCGATGCGTTCAGTAAGCACCCACAGGTATTCTCGCGGCTTTACATCAACATGGTCCGAGCTGCGGAAACCGGCGGCATCCTCGATCAGATACTCGATAGACTCGCGGCCTTCTTAGAGAAGGAGGACGAGGTCCGTGGCAAGATCAAGTCCGCCATGATCTACCCGATCCTGGTTCTCATTTTCGCAGCCCTGATGCTGGTTGCGCTGTTTATGTTCGTGCTTCCAAAGTTCAAGGAGATATTCGAGAGCATGAACGTACAGATGCCGCTTGCGACACGGCTGCTGTTCGACGGAAGCACGATCTTGAAAGGCTACTGGTACATAATCCTTGCCGCAGTAATAGGCGGCTACATCGGCTACAGGACTTACGCCAAGACCGATTCCGGGCGATACAGGATAGACCAGTTCAAACTGAGTGTGCCAGTGGTGGGTGAGTTGGTGCAAAAGATGTCTATTTCCCGGTTCTCCCGCACATTTGCGACTCTTATCGCAAGCGGCGTGCCAATGATGAGGTCGCTCGAAATTGTGGGAGAGACCTCGGGCAATGTAGTCATTGCCAAAGCTGTTGAGAACGCGCGCAACTCGATCAGAGAAGGGCAGAAGATCAGCTCGCCTCTTGCACAGAGCGGACTCTTTCCCAGCATGGTCACACACATGATAGACGTTGGAGAGGAGACCGGAAAACTCTCGGACATGCTGATCAAAGTATCAGACTTTTACGACCGTGAGGTTGACGGCGCAGTCAAGGCTCTGACTTCGCTCATAGAGCCGTGTCTTATTGTTGTGATGGGAGGCATCGTCGGCTTCATAGCTGTCTCGATCATGGCTCCCATCTTCAAGCTGATCAGCGCAATAGGCTGACTAAGAGCGTGTTTCCGTTGTTTAGGGGAACCCTTATCTCATTGCGGATTTCGGATCTTGGATCTCGGATTTATGCTTCTTGCCGCATCCTGAGACCAATTACTACCGCATCCTGAGCTTGTCGAAGGATGCAATCCGCAATCCAAAATTGTCAATCTGGCCTGGGTGCTGGGTTATTTCGGGGAAGGGGTTCCCCGAAACAACGAAGGTGTACAGACGTGTGGAAAGCGGCGGCGCGCCGCCGCTTTGAGCTACGGGCGTAATTATAGCTCAGGAGAAAGCAGGAGCTGAGCCGCTCCCGCACTCCAGAAATCGCCCCTTTCGATACCGTACTAAAACAAATTAGTGAAAACGGCGGTACTTTTGTGCCGCCCCTTATAGTGCAGCCCATGAAACAATCTACTCGAAACAAGCTGACCGAAGAAAACATCCAGGAACTATTAGGCGTTTATTCGAAGACGCGAGACGTTAGCGTCCGGGACACAATTGTGCTCCAGTACAACAACCTTGTCGAGAGCATAGCCCGCCGGTTCGTAGGAGCCTCCGAGCCGCTTGAAGACCTGATCCAGGAGGGTTTTATAGGGCTGATCGGCGCGGTCGATCTATACGATGCCTCTAAAGGAGTAAAGTTCTCGACCTACGCGACACATTTCATCATCGGCCAGATCAAGCATTACCTCAGGGATAAGGGGAAAATAATAAAGGAACCCGCCTGGCTCCAGGAGCTTAACCAGCGTATGACCAGGGTTATCGACTCTCTCAGCCAGAAGCACGGCCGCCCTCCTACAGAACGAGAGATCGGAGAGGTTATGAGCATGCCGGAGGAAACCGTCGCTGAGTTTCTGACCACGCGCGAGGTCTTCAAGGTATCTTCTCTCGATGGCGGACTCGAGCGAGATGACGGATCGGGATTTCCAGTTGACCCTGACAAGATAAAGGACCAGAAGTGTATAAGCTTTCAATTGCCGGCAGAGGATAGGATCGTGCTTGGAGCCGCAATGGATAGGCTTAAAGAGATCGAGCAGCAGGTCATCTACGAGTTCTTCTACCTTGATCTCAACCAGACCGAAATCGCAAGAAAGCTCGGGATATCCTGCAATTATGTTTCACACATTCTCAGGAATAGCACGAAAAAGCTGAAGAAGATACTGGTGACCGAAGAGCTACGGGACACTCAGATTCAGATGTCGCAGCTTTCGCGGCGGCTCCAGGGTCAGCAGGCAGCGTCCGATGAGTTCAGCGTGCTAGACAGCATCACGGGAGTTTATACACGCAAGTATTTTCTTGATCGCCTGGATGAAGAGGTCAGCCGGGCTTACAGATATAAACACCATCTCGCCATCCTTTTGGTCCAGATCGACATACCCGACAGCGTCGGTCGGCTGACCAAACTGTTCAGGACTGAGGATGTGATCCAGCAGACTGCAGAGACGCTGCGGGCCTCAGTGCGAAGGGCCGATGTAGTCACCCGCTTCCAGGATAGGGTTTTTGCGCTCATTCTACCACACACAGCGTCACATGCTGCCGTAGTTGCAGAACGAATTCAGAAGAAGATTACTGGTTCCGCCAGTGGCGCAAGCGCAATTCCGATAGAAGTCTCTGTTTCCTGGGCGTCGTATCCAAAGCATGGAGCGAATTCGGCCGAACTCATCAGCTTCGCGCTCCTGGACCTCGGCGTGACCGATGATTCGGATGACATCAAGCGCGCAGCATAAAGAGAAAAGCTATCAGCTATCAGCGGTCAGCCGTCAGCAGGGACGGGTGTTAGGTGTTGGGTGACGGGTGTTGGTAAGGGTCATGGGTCATGGGTCATGGGTCATGGGTCATGGGAGGACCTCTGTTACCTGTTACCTGTTACCTGTTACCTCATCGCTCGTAATTCCGCTCCATCCGGGCTTTCACCTGCTCATGTGTTGGCATACGATCAGCCCGGACTCCTCCGGTCTGCTCGATTACGCAAGCGGCGGTGGCCGAACCCCACTGCGCCGATCTTTGAGCGTCGCTGCTCCGCAGGTACTCGGCCAGGAACCCGGCCATGAACGTATCTCCTCCGCCCGTAGTGTCTATCGCCTTTATTGGAAGCGGAGGAACGATCCACTTGTTGTTCTTCGCGTAGACAAGCGCGCCTTTCGAGCCGGCCGTGATCACAACAACATCAGGCCCGCAGGCGAGCACCTCCGAAGCGGCGCGGTCGGGATCGTCCCAACCGAAGATCGAGATAGCATCTTCATCAGAAGCCTTTACGATGTTAAAGTGCTTGGAGACACCGCAGGCGAGGTCCACCAGAGAGGGCGTTGCGTCACGATTGGCCTTGCTCATGTGCACTCCGCCGTAGCCTCCGAGGTCAACCGCGCTCACCTGTCCGAGGGCAACTACTCCCGGTATGTCCCCAGGCAGAACGTCATTATCCATCGTACACACGTAGACGATCCGGCATCCTCTGAAGGGCTGCGGTATATCCGCCGCCTTTATCGGGTCCGCCTTGGCCGGGTAGCGGATTTCCTTGTTGCCCTCTCTGTTGTAGATAAGCTCGCTTGCCGTAGTCTTCTCGCACGAGCCGACGCCCGATGTGTCGACGCCTGCATCCGCAAACGGCTTCATCAGCTCAGCAGGCATATCCGGCCCGACCTTCGTCACCAGGCCGGTCTTCACTCCCTGCCGCCCGGTAGCCACAGAGGAATAGGCCGGAGGACTCCCAAGCACAGGGCCTTTGGTCTCGTCCGGGAAATAGATCATTTCCCGGACGATATGGCCCACACAGATAAGTTCCGGAGTTGAACTCATAACCTACCTACCGCTCCCGCGCACCTACCGCAAACTCCCTCACATGCTCGACTGCAACGCTGTCCGGAATCTGCACAGGTGGATGCTTGGTCAGGAACGAACAGGCTGAATCAAGCACTCCTGATGTGCCTCGATCAAGGGCAACCCTCATGTAACGTACCATATCCACGATGACTCCGGCAAAGTTCGCGCTATCTTCGACCTCGAGCTTGGCCTCGAAGTGCAGAGGCGCATTGCCGAAGTTCGCTGCGTCAAACCAGAAATAGCTCGTCTTGCGGTCGTTCATGAGGGGCACATGGGTAAACCCGGTTGACATGGTGAGCGGATAAGGAATAAGGCTTGTCACCGCCTCCTGCTTGGTCTTGTGCTTGCTCTTGCCTCTGGCCATGAGGTTGGCAAAGTCGGTGTTGCCTGCATAGTTTATCTGGTAGGTCTTGTCGATGTGGATTCCCCTGTTGTACATCAGCACGGCAAGCGCTCTGTGGATAGCTGTGCCACCTAGCTGGCTTTTCACATCGTCCCCGATAATCGGAACGCCGTTCTCGACAGCGATCCTCTGATACTCGGGGTCGCAAACGATCAAAGTCGGCATTCCGTTGACGAATCCTATCTTGGCGTCCTTTATTGCAGCATCCGCAAAAAGCCTCGCGGCAGCGTGGGACTCGGTAGGAATGAAGTTCAAGAGCATCTCCGCGCCGCTGTCCTTTAACACCTGGGCTACGTCACAGTCCGGCTCCCTGGAGACTTCGAACCATTCGTTGAAGTGCTCAGGATAACCATCCAGAGTCGGCGCCTTCACGACTGTAACGCCACTCTTTGGAACGGTTATCTCGGGGTAGCGGTAAGCCATATTCGGCTTTGCATAGATTGCCTCTGAGAGGTCCTTGCCTACCTTGTCGGCGTTGATGTCGAACGCGGCGACCGGCAGGATGTCGGTTACCTTGTATCCCTCAATCTCCACGTTCATCAGGCCGCGGGTATCATCGGGGTTCTGCCGGTAGTACTCTATCCCCTCGATCAGCGCCTGGGTACAGTTGCCAACCCCGGCAATCGCTACTTTGATCTGTTTCGCCAATTGTTACCTCCGTTTACTCTGACTTATCTTCTTGTCTCGCTCCTAAGCGCTGCAAGTTTGCATGCTTGACCCGGCGTGGCCGGAAACAGTTTAATGACGACAGCAACGGAAGAGGTGTTGGGTGTTAGGTGTTGGATTAGGGATGGCTTTTCCAACACCTAACCCGGCGGAGCCGGAACCAAGAAGGTATGCCAGACTCCGACGTCTAATCTCCTTATAGGTTGTATAGTCTGTGCAAACCGACAGCTTTGGGTTTATCGCTTTCGTGTTGTTAAGGGATGGTATGGGA
>JACPPP010000115.1 GCA_016190935.1 Armatimonadota bacterium
AACCACAGCCTGCCAACCTGCACCATTCACGCCATTTGCCTCAATTTGCGCATCCTGAGCTATGCTGAGCCTGTCGAATCATGAAGGATGCGTTTTCGGCACGTGCTACCTTTGCAAGAGAAAATCGCCACCCGTCAAATGTGAGCCAGCGGATGAATATCCGACACACTTCCGCCGGGGAGACGTCTCCCCGGCGCGGCGATCTCAACTCACAACTCATAACTTATCGCTCATCGCTCATAGCTGACGATTGTCGATGCGGGAATGGCGCGGCGCTCTCCGTCAGCGAGTCTAACGATTAGATTTCCCCGTTCGTCTACATCTACCGCGACTCCGTCAATAGTTCCCCCTTCAAGTCTTACAGATACCTGCTTGCCGGTCGTCGTCTCAAATGCCTTCCACTGTTGAAGTATCCGCTCGAACCCGTGCGAGAGATAGATCGTATACGCCGCATCCAGACTGGTCATAAGCTCGCTTAGAGTCATCTCCAGGTCGGCCTGCGCTCCCGACTCGATCTCAATACTCGTAGCGGTTTCGGCTATCTCCTCCGGCAGATCGGTCCAGTTGCTATTCAGCCCTATGCCGAGAATCGCCGCTCCCTTCGCCGCTTCGACGATTATTCCCGATATCTTCTTCCCACGAACCTGGACATCGTTCGGCCACTTGACGGTCGCATCCAATCCGCAGGAATTACGAAGGGTTTCGGCAACGGCCACAGCGGCGACGAATGCGAGTTCGCCAAACCGGTCCGGCGGCAGGCATGGCCTTAGAATGATGGAAACTAGCAGATTTGAGCCCGCAGGGGAAAGCCAGCCGCGCCCACGGGAGCCGCGTCCTCTGGTCTGTTCGGCGGCGACGACTACAGTTCCTTCATCCGCGCCCTGCGCGGCAAGCGCTCCGGCCACATCATTGGTAGAAGTGACGGTCTCGTAACGGCGGATAACCGCTCCAATCATTCCTCGAAGTCCAGGCCGATGTCCAGGGCGCGCACGGAATGTGTAAGCGCTCCGACGGAGATGAGGTCCACGCCGGTTCGGGCGATATCGGCTACCGTGTCTTCGTCTATCCGGCCGGACGCTTCCAGAACAACCAGTCCCGAAGCCATTTCGACAGCCTTCCGCATTGTCTCGAGGTACATGTTGTCGAGCAACACCGCTTCGACTCCTGCGTCCAGCGCCTCGCGAAGTTCGTCCAGCGTGCGGACCTCTACCTCTATCTTAAGCGTATGGGCCGCGCCTTCCATGGCCGCGCGGACCGCCCTGGCGATCCCACCCGCTGCTGCTATGTGGTTGTCCTTGATTAGAATACCGTCGTCCAGTCCGAAGCGGTGGTTCTTGCCTCCGCCTGCCCGAACCGCGTACTTCTCCAACGCTCTCAGGCCCGGTGTGGTTTTCCTTGTATCCACGATCCTGGCGCGTGTGCCGCTTACCAGTTCGACGAAGCGCGCAGTCTTGGTGGCGATGCCGGAAAGTCTCTGGAGAAAGTTCAAGGCGACCCGCTCTGCCGTGAGGATGCCCCTGCTGGGACCGTCGACGTATGCCAGAACCTGACCGGCCTCGACTCTGTTTCCATCTTCCACGGACTTCTTAAAGCGAATCAGCGGATCGACCGTGGTGAACACCATCTCCGCGACTCTCATGCCGGCCACCGTGCCCGGCTCCCGTGTGGAGATAGCCGCGCGAGACGTGGCGTCCTCCGGCACAGTGAGTACGGTCGTAATGTCACCGGACCCGACGTCTTCTGAAAGGGCTGCCCGCACAGTTGTTATAAGCGCTAACGAATCAATTACCATACCGTGATCACAGACACTCCCGCCGCACACCGGGGCCGTGGATGAGTATCCACGGCCATCTGTTGTTGGGCCCGGCGCGAGACGGGCCGGGCCATCGGGACTCAGAACTCACAACTCATCGCTCATTGCTCATCGCTCACATAGGCCCTGGCATTCGCGGGCTGGGGCTGCGGAAGCTCTTCTCAGCCGGCTGCAGTGAAGGCTCAGCTATTTTGATCTTTGCGTTCTTCCGAGCCTTGCGAAGATCTTTCTCGTAGTCCTCGTCCTGCATAGCCTTCATAAGGGCAAGCTCCCCGCGGAGCAGAGGCTCCGCGTCCTTGAAGGAGGTCTTCGCCGCCGACAGGCGGTCCCCTGCCTTCAGAATGACCCACTGCTCAGAGCCAGGACCACCGAAGGTTACCTTGACCGGCTTGCTCAACTTGTCCTTCGCCGTCGCAAACGCCGCCTTCGATATCTCCTCAGGAACCCCGGGGCCGCTCTTCGGTATCAACTGCTTCATAAGCTGGCTGTGGTCGTCGCTGCCGTCCTCACCGATCTTTTCGAGCGTCGTGCCGTTCTTCAGCTTTTTAGCTGCCTTGTCTGCCGCTTCCTGGCTCCTGAAGATGACCATCTCGACCTTCACCCGCTCAGGGATGTCGTAGCGCTGCGACTTGCGCATCTCATACGCTTCCTTAAGCTCCTCTTCGGTTATGTTGTCCTCCTGGTCTTTCAGGGCAAGATTCTGCCGCGCCAGTTGGACTTTCAGCTCCGCTTTCACGTCCTCGATTGTAAGAGCGCTTTCCTTCAGCGTCTCATCGAGGTCAGCCATCTTCCTGATCTGCGCGAGTTGCTGTTCGACCTGCTCGTCGGTAGGCTCGACTTTCTCCTCCTTGGCCATTGCCAGGAAAAACCGGTCTTCGAATATCTGACTCAGCATCTGAGTTCCGGCGCGGCTCTTCATATACTTGTAGAAATCCTCTTGGGATATCTTTTGGCCGTTGATCTCGGCTACAGTTCCGCGCCCACATCCTGCCACGACTGTCGCGACTATGGCCGATCCCGCGGCCAACAATAAAATGTACTTTTTCACAATTTGCTCCTCTCATGTGAAACTTCACCGGCCCCGTGGACCGATGTCAAAATAGAGTTTCGCTCTAACTTATTCTAGTTACTGCACCCAACAGGGGCAATTTCTTGGAGTGCGGGAGCGGCTTAGCTCCCGCTTTCTCC
>JACPPP010000123.1 GCA_016190935.1 Armatimonadota bacterium
TTAGACGTCGGAGTCTGGCATACCTTCTTGGTTCCGGCTCCGCCGGGTTAGGGAACAGACCCGATGGCCCGGCCCGTTTCGCGCCGGGCCAGATATTCCGCACGTCCCCGTGCGGCGGCCCCGCAAGGGCCGAGAAGCTGATGGCTGATCCTGAAGCAAGTTCAGGATGACCGCTATTTTTTAAGGAGGATAACTTGGAATGGTTACTATAAACCGATGTGGGCTGGTCTATCCTGACAAGGTAACGATCATTACCGGTGGGTCGAAAGGCATAGGCGAAGGCTGCGCAAGGGTATTCGTTGATGCGGGCGCCAAGGTAGTGATCTGCGCTCGCGGCGTGGAGACCGGTGAGGTACTCGCCAAGGAGCTGAATCAGTCGGGGCCTGGGACGTGCGAGTTCTTACCGTGCGATGTATCCAAGAAGGAGGACATCAAGCGTCTTATTGAAACGACTGTCGATCACTATGGCCGGATCGACTGCCTCATCAACAACGCAGGCTACCATCCATCCTTCAACTTTATAGATGATTTTGACGAGGAGCAATTCCTGGATGTATTGAAGTCGAACCTCGTCAGCTATTTCAACGCGAGCAAGTACGCCCTTCCCCATCTAAGAAAGACGAGGGGAAGCATCATCAATATGGGGAGCCTCGTGGCACAGATTGGTGAGTTTCGCTCGACACTCTACACGTCCACAAAGGGAGGCATAAGCTCCCTCACTAAGGCCCTGGCGATTGAAGAAGCGCGGAATGGGGTGAGGGTAAATGTCGTTCTCCCCGGCAACATACTGAGCGATAGCCGCAGGAGAGGAATTGCAGCCCTTCCGGAGGAGATTCGGGAAGAGATAGACCAGATAGTAGATCGCGCTCAGGTGACGGGCCGAAGCGGGACGAACGAGGAGGTTGGGCAGCTCTGTTTGTTCCTTGCCACAGACGCTGCAAGCTATATAACAGGAACCGAGATCATAATAAGCGGCGGGTCCGAGATCGGCTACGGTGTCAAGTATCCGCTTAAGTGGGTCTGATATAGGCCGACTTATTCGCGAGCATCAGCAGGCTTCGGCAGACAAGCAGTCCGAAGCAACTGCTGATGCATTATGCGGGATAGGAGAGTTTCAACGTGAAAACAGTAGTATTATCAGCAGATTGGTCGCCTAAGTCTGAGTTCAGGCTGGGGCCGAAGGATATAGATGGGAAGCTTACCTACCTCGGAAGCAAGGTCTGGAGGAATTCCAGGTTATCCATCGAGGAGAAGGATATTCCCAAACCGGGTGCAACAGAGGCTTTGATAGAGGTAAGAGCCTGCGGGATATGCGGGTCTGACGTGCACATGGCACAGATGGACGATCAGGGCTACATCTGGTATCCGGGACTTACCGCGTTTCCCGTGACGCTGGGGCACGAGATGTCTGGAGTGGTGGTAGATGCGGGACCTATGGCGATCAACAAGAGGACCGGCAGGCCCTTTGAGAACGGGGAGCCGGTATGTGCGGAGGAGATGTTCTGGTGCTCGTTCTGCAGACCCTGTGCTGAGGGAAACCCCAACCAGTGCGAGCTCCTGCAGGAGATGGGATTTAGTGTAGAAGGGGCATTTGCCAGATACATCAAGATAGATGCCAGATACCTCTGGAGCTTAAAAGAGCTTGAAGGCAAATACAGCGGCAATGGCCTGTTCTTAGCGGGAAGCCTGGTTGAGCCTACGTCAGTAGCATATAACGCAATGATAGAGTGTGGTGGAGGGATAAGGCCTGGAGACAATGTTGTAGTCTGCGGGGCGGGGCCGGTAGGACTTGCGGCTGTAGCGATAATGAAGAGGGCCGGCGCTGCCAAGGTAATACTCTCAGAGCCGGAGCCTGCAAGGGCAAGACTTGGGGAGGTATTTGGAGCCGATCTTATTATAGACCCCACCAAAGAAGACCTGACACAAAGGGTGCTTGACTTCACAGGAGGGCTTGGAGCGGCGCTGTATCTTGAGGCCACAGCACTACCTGATGTTATCTGGCCGCAGATAGAGGCCTGTATATGGGACGGCAAGTATGTGGGAGCTACAGTAGTCATAGTAGCCCGCGCTGATATGAAGACACCTGTAAATGGGGAAGTGTTCCAGGTAAGGAAGGCAAGGATTGCTGGTGCACAGGGGCACTCAGGATACGGCACCTTCCCAAGGGTCATCTCTCTTATGGGCGCAGGAATGGATATGACCCCTCTTATCACCAAGAAGGTCTCACTTGACGAAGTCTCTGAGAACATTATTCGGCTTCAGTCCGATAGAAACGAGTGCAAGATCACCTGCGTATAATTCAACTAAGAGTGCATCCTAAAACTCGAATATTGGGTGCAGTCGCATCCTTCGACAAGCTCAGGATACCTAAGAATAATTGCCTTTGCAATAGTTTTAGGATACACTCTAAATCTCAGGATGAGAAGCATAAAATCGACCACTGGGAGGTTTATCGTGCATTCCCCGACCAATCTTTCGCGGAAGTTCCGCGTACGAGCCGCGTGGCTTATTATGGCTGTCATAGGTCTTGCCTCAGTAGTATCACCATCATTGGGAGCGGAGCGTGAAGTATCCGCTGATTTCTATGTGGCCACGAACGGCAGCGACGACTGGTCCGGCAGCCTGCCCGCTCCGAACGCAGGACGGACGGATGGGCCTTTTGCCACACTTGACCGGGCTCGAAATGCGGTCCGGGAACGGAAACAAGCGCAAGGGGAGCTGACTAAAGAGGTCACGGTGATGGTGAGGGGAGGCAAGTACTTCTTGGGCGATCCCCTTGTTCTTGAGGAGCAAGATAGCGGCACTAAAGAGCATTCGATAACATGGAGCGCGTATCCTGACGAGAAACCCATCATCAGCGGCGGAAGGAAGATCACCGGATGGAAGCCTTATAAAGGCAAGATTCTGAGTGTTGATCTGCCCGAGGCAGGGAACGGCAAATGGAAGTTCAGACAGCTCTTTCTGAATGGTGAGCGACTAATTCGCGCGCGAACGCCCAATTACGACCCGCAGAATCCCCTTTATGGCGGATGGGAGTTGATGGTTGGGTCGGCTGGGCCGGATGCGTTCAAGTGCAAGCCCGGTGTGCTCGATGTCAGGCTCAGCAAGCCTACACAGGCGGAGGTTTTCTTCTTTACTGGCACATTCGGCTCATGGGGCAGCCGCCTCTATCAGATAAGCTCCATTGACTATCAAGAGAATAAGATCAGCCTGTTAAACTACACAGCCGGCGAGAGGCCGCTTACGGGTTTCAGCCTCGACTGCCGCTTCAGGATAGAAAACGCGATTGAGTATCTCGACCAGCCGGGAGAGTGGTACCTCGACTGGGACCTGGGTCGGGTCTACCTCTGGCCTCCTGAAGATTCAGGTAAGAATTTGGAGGTTGTTGCGCCAGTGCTGGATGAGGTGTTGATCGTTGACGGCGCAAAATGGATCAGAATATCGGGCTTTACGTTCACAGAGACGAAAGCCTATACAAACAAGAGGAGGTCTGGCAGTGCGCTACTGCGGAACGCTGAGCACTGCCGCTTTGAAAACAATCGCATCTACGCTGTTGGGGACATCGGTTTGATGCTCTCGGGCCAGTCTGGACGGGAATGCACCTGGAACCTCATTCAGCGGAACGATGTCGGCTTTGCGGGTTCAACAGGCATTTACTTCGACGGGCGCGCGAACAACAACCAGGTCTTAGATAACGAGGTGCACAACTGTGGATTCTACAACAAGTATGCCGCCGGCATCGAGTTCCCGTTCTATGGAAGGGCTAACGCTGAGGTCGCCGAAGGCGCTCACGCCGACGGGAATCTAATTGCCCACAATTACGTTCACGATGTCCCCCGGGATGGGATTATGCTCGGAGCAGTCCCTTGGGGCCGGAACATAGTAGAGTATAATGAAGTCAGGCGCACTTGTCTTGAGACTACAGATGCAGCGGGTATACGCTGCCACATGGACGGCTTCGCCGGTGTGGCAAAGAACCTATCGGCCATACCGGACATGGTCGGACATGTTGTTCGGTACAACCTTGTGGTTGATTCCCTGGGCTGCGGCGCGCAGGGGGGCAAGATCGTTGTTCCAAGCTTCGCCTTCGGCACCTATTTCGATGACCTGAGCGCGAACTGCCTTCTGGTCGGCAACATCGTCGTTCATTCGCACGTGGGGTTCTGGGTCAACGCCGGGCGGAACCACACTATCGAGAACAACATATTCGTGGACTGTGACAGCCCGATATGCTTCTCCGTGCCGCCGCACCTTCATGACGATAGGGTCTACGACTACGTAACCGATAACCGTGTTCTGAGGAACATCTTTTATTCCGCTGGCGCCAAAACTACTTCTTTTCCGATCAGATTCCACTCAGACTTCGGCAAGTTCAAATCCGAAGAAGAGAAGCGGCACACAGTTAAAGAATCGGACTACAACGTGATCTTTGCGACGGACGGAAACTATCCAGGAATCGCCGACTGGCAGGCGGTAGGCTACGAGAGTCATTCGATAAAAGGAGACCCGCTGTTTGTCGATCCGAAGCGCAAGGACTACCAGATCAAGCCCGATTCACCAGCCCGCAAACTGGGCTTCGTGCCGATCGACATAAGCAAGATCGGCATCAGACAAAAGGGTTAGGCGTTCAGGAATAGGGAGAGATTGTTTATGCATGCCCGAATACCGATAATAACCCTGGCTGCTATGTTGGCTGTTACTATGCTGTCTACCGCTGTGGCGGGGGATGGTGCAAGCGAGTCTGCTGCAGGAAATCAACGGGTTGATGCAGTTGTCTTTTACATCGCCACAAATGGCAATGATTCCTGGTCAGGAAAGCTCGCCGCTCCCGATGCTCAGAAAGCGGATGGTCCTTTTGCCACCCTGACTCGTGCGCGAGATGCGGTAAGGGCGCTGAAAGAGGCGGGATCGTTGTCCAAACCTGCTACGGTAACGGTGCGGGGCGGCAAATACTTCCTGTCCGAGGCCTTTGTGCTGGATGAACGGGACAGCGGTACCAGAGATTGTACAATAACCTGGTCCGCGTATCCGGGCGAGAAGCCGATCCTGAGCGGGGGAGTAAGGGTCACGGGATGGAAACATTACAAAGGCAGCATTCTGCAGACCGATACCCCAGCGATAGATGGAAAGAAGTGGCAGTTCAGACAGCTCTTCTTCAACAGCGAGCGCCAAATCCGTGCGCGCACACCGAACTTCGACACCGAGAACCCACTTTATGGCGGGTGGGCATTTATGGCAAGCCGTGGCCCAAAAACGGGCGAGTTCAAATACAGAGACGGGCTTTTCAAGACCAAACTCACGAACCCAACAGAGGCCGAGATCTACTTCTTTGTCGGAGTGATCGGATCCTGGGGCACTGATATATGGCCGATTACCGGCATCGACTACGACAATCTCATCATTCGCACAGAGTACAAATACGCGGAACACGAGCACCTGGGTTTCAAGCCGGATACCCGATTCAGGGTGGAAAATGTGTTGGAAGAGTTGGACCAGCCTGGAGAGTGGTGCCAGTACCTCGGGGATGGCAAACTCTATTTCTGGCCTCCGGAGGAACTAAATGAGAGGTCAGAGGTAGTTGCTCCGGCGCTCAGCGGCCTCTTCGTTCTATCCGGCGCACAGTGGGTTACGGTTTCAGGGCTGACCTTCACCGAAAACCTGAGCGGAGAGGCTGTGCGGCTGGAAAACACAAAGCACGTGCGTCTGGTAAATAACCACATAACCTCCGCCGGGGGGCACGGCCTGACAATAGTGGAAAGCCAGGGAAAAGATTGCCAGAGGAACGTTATCCAGTATAACGAGATCGGCTATGCTGCTGACGCGGGCATCTACTGTCAAGGACGAGTGCGCTTCAACCAGATTCTGGACAACGAGATACACCACTCCGGGCACTTCAACAAATACGCGGCCGGAATTGTCTTCGTGCCCTTGCGATCCGAAGGATCTGTAACCCAGTATTCTTTCAGCGATGGCAATCTTATAGCTCACAATTATGTTCACGACGTGCCTCGTGACGGCATTAACCTCGGGGCCAATCCGTATGGTCACAATGTTGTTGAGTACAACCGGGTGGAGCGCGCATGCCAGGAGACGGTGGACGCCGCGGCAATTCGGTGTCACCTGGATGGCATCGCGGGCCTTGCAGATGATCTGTCGGAGATTCCGGCCATGGTGGGTCATACGATGCGCTACAACCTGGTAATCGATACTACCGGCTGTGGCGTACGGGGAGGCAAGATCGTTACCCCGAACTTTGCGTTCGGATTCTTTCTCGATGACCTCAGCGCGAATTGCGTCCTCTACGGCAATATAGTCGTGCGTTCGGGCGATGGCTTTTGGGCTAACGCAGGCAGGAACCACGTTTTCGAGAACAATATCTTCATAGACTGCAAGCAGCCGATATGCTACTCAGTCCCGCCGCATCTCAACGATCCAATGGTCTTTGAATATGTTACCGGCAACCGCACCGCTCGGAACATCTTCTATTCCCGCGGCGGTGACACTACTGCTTTCCCGATCAAATTCCATTCCGACGCGAAGATGTTTGGCTCAGCAGACGCCAAAAGAAGAGTGGTTGAAGCGTCCGACTGCAACCTGATTTTCAAGGCCGACGGCAAATATCCCGGACTCGCTGATTGGGAGGCAATAGGCTACGAGGTCCATTCAGTGAAGGCAGACCCGTTATTTGTGGATGCAGCAGCGGGCGATTATCGGATAAAGTCCGACTCCCCTGCCTTCGATCTTGGGTTTGCGCCAGTCGATGTGTCCAATATTGGCATAAGGATGTGAGAAGCATATTTGCCGCCGAACCAGATCGTATTCTGGGCGACCTGGGTTCTGTCGCTTCCCCTGAACGGTTCGCCGGTATTGGGGTTCGGGTCGTAACCGGGATAGCTACTCGATGTCACGTCCACCCGAATCCTGTGGCCTTTATTGAAGATGATGCTTGTTGACCACAGATCGATCTCGAACCTGTAGACCCGGCCCGGCTTCATGAATGTCTCCTCTGAGAAAGACTTCCTGAACCTGGCGCGGAGCACGCCTTCGCAGATATTCATGGAGCGCCCGTCTGGATAGACATCGCACAGCTTCACTATGAAGTCCGTATCAGGCGCATCACTTGATGCCCAGAGAAACGCCTTTAACCTTCCTGTCACCTCGATCGGTTCGGTAAGCGGGTCACTGGTGAACACAAGCACGTCCGGCCGTGCCTCGACCTTGCGCTGGTCGATCGGGCCGGGCGGCATGGTCCACTGAGGCCCACCGACCGTAGGCGCTGGGTCTTTCGGGTCGTAAGTGTAGCTCAGTGACCCACCCGTGGGCTTCACGCCGCTGACAGTTCGGTGGGTTGACAGATAGAATGGCGTCGCCTTTGCCTTTACCGGCGGCCAATCGCTTGCCGTTCTCCACACGTTGCCGGGAGCCTTCGGATCGTTCGCATCGCCCATGACATAGTAAATGACGGGAGGCTCTTGCTCAATGCCGTTCTTGATACCTTTTAGGTAATGGTCGAATACGCGCCATGTGTCGAGAACCTGTGTAGGAGGTGTTCGGTACTGAGGAAAAGCGAGTTCGCCGACGCTCTTGTCGCTCGCGATCAGCAGCCCATGGGGCCATGGTCCCATCAGCAGCTTCTGCTTCCCGCGCGCCCCCTTGCCGCCGTGCTTTTGAAAACCGACGAAGGCGTCTATCGTGCCCTGCGAAAATGTGTCGAACCATCCCCCGATATGTATCGCGGGAGCGTTCACATACTTAAAGCGAAAAGCGGGATCACGCATCCGCCAGTAGTCATCATAGACAGGGTGGCCTATCCATGGCTCGATAGCTTGCGGCGGATAGTTTGTGGTCTTGATCCATTGCTCGATCATGGACTTCTTAAAGACGCCGCCGGGGTATATGCCCCTATGGTACGACGTTGGCGCAGCCGCCTGGATGTGAGCGCACGTCAGACGCGTCGTTCCAGTGCCGGCCAGCCCAAGCTGAGTCGCGCCAAGGGCCGACCCGCCCCACGTCCCGATCTTTCCATTGCACCACGGCTGTTTGGCGATCCATTCGAGCGTGTCGTAGCCATCCCACTGGCCCCACCATCCGTCGCCGATGTAAGGGAGACCCCGCCCCTCAGAGGCGTAGCGGCCACGGGTATCCTGGACCACCATTGCATAACCGAGTTCCACGCCCTGCGCCGCAGTGGTGGCCGTTCCACTCTTGTCATACGGCGTCCTGGCCAGCGCAATCGGGAACGGCCCCGGACCAGGCGGTAGGTAGACGTCCGTTGCCAGTTTCACGCCATCGCGCATCGGGACCATGATGGTCTGTCTTGTCGAGTCCGCGGCCACCGGTTGCCATGTAGCATATGCCCAGGAAAGAAGACACAAAATAAAACTCAAAAGATTTCTAATGCCTGTTCCTGTCATACCCAATTCTCTGCTCGGGCCGGATTTGATGGAGATTGACTAATTAACAGGGTAAGTATGTTGTGGCATGTTGAAACACGAA
>JACPPP010000114.1 GCA_016190935.1 Armatimonadota bacterium
ATTTGGGACTATGCAGGTCTGGATGCAGCCTCAGTTAGTCCCAGAACCCGCGGAAATACGCCCATTTACGGGCCGGCTTCCGCGCTCATGAATAGATCGGGCTAACCACCTGGCGCTCAGGGATGCCTGCGACGCGGTGAAAAAGGACAGGCTGCTCGATATAATCAAGCTGGCGGATGAATCACTGAGGTCATTCGGTATTGCAGCCCCGAGGGTTGCGGCTGCTGCTCTCAATCCTCACGGCGGAGAAGGCGGACTGTTCGGACGCGAGGAAATAGATGAGATCATACCGGCCGTAGATGAGGCCGCAGAGTTGGGGATAGACGCGCAGGGTCCCATTTCCGCCGACAGCGTGTTCATCAGAGCCAAAGAAGGCGAGTTCGACGTGGTAATCGCCATGTTCCATGACCAGGGAGCCATTGCTATGAAGATGATGGGATTTGGAAGCGTGGTCACCCTTCTGTTGGGACTTCCCATCATACGGACGTCCGTCGGTCACGGAACGGCTTTCGATATTGCCGGCAAGAATATGGCAGATCACAGGAACCTGGAGGAGGCAGTCATTGTGGCCGCAGAGTTGGCGGCAGACAGAATCCAGGCAAGGAGCGATTAAGTGTCTGAGATCAATAGGATATCGGATGAATTAATCAAGTATTCCCGTCTGTGCTACGAGCGTGGGCTTGTGAGCGCGGCGGGCGGAAATATAAGCATCAGGGTACCGGACCGGGACTGCATTCTGCTGACCCCAAGCGGCTACTCTCTTAGAGAGATAGACAGAGATTGCGTTTTGGGTCTCAGTAGTAATGGTGAGAGAGTTTACGGACCGGCTGGGCTAAAGCCGTCAAAGGAATGGGGCATGCACCTAGCCATATTCAACCAGAGGAAAGACGCCGCCGCCGTCATCCACGTTCACTCTCCGGTCGCCACCGGATTTTCAGTGAAAGGCGAGGAAATACCTGCGTGCACCGCATCTTTTGAGCTTAAGCTGAAGAGGGCGCCTCTGGTTGAGTACGCTCCGCCGGGTTCGGCAGAGCTTGCCGGTTATGTGGCCGAGGCGATACGGCAGTATGGAGATATTGCGAAAGCGTTTCTTCTCAAGAAACACGGCGTGCTGGCCTTCGGCGGGAGCATCGGCGAAACGTTCGATACTGTGGAACTGGTCGAAGAGACGGCCAAGATTGCTTTAGTGTCGAGATTGTTATGTATGCAAGGATGATTAATGCTTGAGAATAGAGTGGCAATAGTCACAGGCGCTGCGCGGGGACTTGGAAAGGCCATTGCATTGTGTATGGCCACTGAGGGAGCGTCCGTTGTCATTTGCGACGTTGATCCGGACGGCCTTGAGTTGTCGGGAAAAGAGATCGAAAGAAAAGGCAGTCACGTTCTTACAAGACAAGTGGATGTGCGTAATAAGACGGAAGTCGAGAAGATGGTGGACGACTGCCTGGATATGTTTGGCCGGGTCGATATTCTGGTCAATAACGCCGGTATTCTGCGCGCCGCGCCGACAATCGAGATCAAGGAAGAGGACTGGGACTTCGTGATGGAAGTAAATCTGAAAGGGACTTTTCTCTGTTCCCAGGCCGTACTCAAGCACATGATGGACAGAAAATACGGAAGGATAGTGAACATGTCCTCTCTTGCCGGAAGGTCGGGAGGGACGCTGGTGGGGGCGAGCTACTCGACCTCCAAGGCCGGTATACTCGGCTTCACCAGGACACTGGCAAAAGAGGTGGCTGCTTACAACATAACCGTGAACGCCGTTGCTCCCGGAAACATCGAGACCGACATGACGCGGACCTTCTCGGATGGCGAGCGGGAGATGCTGATAGAAAGAAATCCCATGCATAGATTCGGCGCGCCGGGGGAGGTGGCAAGCCTGGTATGCTTCCTCGCCTCGGAAGAGGCAGGCTATATCACCGGCGCGACAGTCGACATCAACGGCGGGTTGTTTATGGCGTAACAATCTTCGTGTAGAAGCAGAACCGGAAAACCATTGACAAGCTAAGAAGGAGGAATTGAAATGTCTAACTGGAATCTGCCAATCAGACAAGGTCACATGGATAAGCCAGATGGTGTCTATTTTCAGAATATGACAGGAAAAGACATCGAAGAACGGCTTGAGAAGGACGACATCATTTTGATTCCAATAGGGAGTACTGAGACACACGGGCCGCATGCTCCCTATGGAGAGGACACTCTAATTGCCTCAAGGATTGCGGAGGCTGTAGCGGTGAGGACTGGGTGCACGGTCGCAATGCCGGCCTGGTACGGCTCTCACCCAATGCACCATCTCGGGATGCCGGGAACTATCGTTATGCCTGACGATACGTTCATCGCCATGGTGCGAGCGATTATAGCGGGCTTTTGGAACGCGGGCTTCAGAAAACAGATTCTGCTGAACGCACACGGACAGGAATACATCATTCCAACGGCTATTCAGGAGTTCGGCAAGAGGTATCAGGTGCCGGCGCTTATCATAAATGCCACCTGGTTTAACGTCATCCCTACGCGGATACTTGACAAGCCTCATGGCGGCCCATTCGAGACTCCTTGGGTGCACTCGGACGAAGGCGAAACGTCGGTGGCGCTGAACTTCTTCCCTGAGATGATCCGTATGGAAAATGCGGTGGACACTTATCCGAAGGGGGTCCTTCCCGCGGAGCACATAGACCGCCCGGGACAGGGGCTGCACAGGCCGATTCCCTGGTACGCTCAGATAGGGGCGGTCGGCAGCGAGTGCATATGTTTTCCTGAAGGCGTAGTGGGTTCAGCAACTCTTGGCGACGCGTCCAAGATAAGTGGAGGGATAGAGGAACTGCTGGACTACCTGGTCAGGCTTCACGACGACATTCTCAGAGTGTATCCTCCCGGAAAGCTTCCTGAGAACATGACCCTAAGACCCAAAGAAGAGATCGAGGCGCTGACCAAGAAGCCGTTCTCGGAGGGCTGGAGGCCTCTCTACACAGTCGCCTATCCGCCGTAGTCCCTTCCGAGTGAAATCAAGTGCAAAACGCACAGCTTCTTAATCACGAAACCACGAAAGGGATATAGTATCTAACAACTGAAATTGCGTTCAATCTGCACGCAACATGAGTAGTCTATGCTGCGGCAAGAGACGGGATAACGACGAGTTCGCGGACCTTGAGGGCAGTCAGGATGACCA
>JACPPP010000121.1 GCA_016190935.1 Armatimonadota bacterium
TAAGTGATGCAGAGTTGGCGCAAGTCAACCTGCAGCCGGAAGCATTTCACGCAGACTGGAACTATGTCATCAAGCCGCACCAGCAAGACTGATACCTTTATTTATGGACGGGCACTAAGACTCCAATCTGCAATCTAAAATCTAAAATCTGCAATCCCTCCCGCCCCTGACACCCAGCTCGTGCGGGGATTTTCCAACTCCCAATTCGGACACATTATGTTCATCCATAGATTAGGCAGCCGAGCTTCATCAGTTGCAGGCAATGGTATTCAACAATTTATCCGCGTCATGCTGGGTAATCGTCCACCTCGGCTCATTACATCACTAATAGATCACAAAGTGTGCAGGTATCCCCCGACCCAAAGTGGGGAATTTTTCCCACTATTGAAAAAAATATAGCCGAGCCTATTGACACGCAAATCCTCGGCTGTTATAGTAGCCTAGCTTGGTAGCAAATGGTTGGGCTATGGCAATAAATTGGAAGATTTTGGTAGTGCCATGGTCATGAAATGGGGAGTCGGGCAGTCCAATGTTCGGTGGTTCGTTTACCCATAAGCTGGATGAGGTCGGTCGGTTCATCGTCCCGAGAAAGTTCCGCTTCTCTCTGGGCGAAAAGTTCGTCATCACGAGAGGCATAGGCTGCCTCCTCGTCCTTACGTCCGACCGGTTCCACGCCATATTCCAGCAAGCCCAGGGACTGGGCGACCCGCTCTCCGTTCTGTTCAACCCCGAGATAAGCCGGCTTTATCGCCACCTTTTCTCGGAGATGGTCGAAACAAACGTCGACGGCCAGGGCAGAGTGCAGCTTACCTCGGAACTGAGAGCCTACGCGGAGATCGACAAAGACGTGGTCATTATGGGCGTCGGGGACTGGCTGGAGATTTGGGGCGCGGAAAACTGGCAGTCTTACAAGGAAAACAGCCTTACGCCGGAACAGTTGATCCGGGCGGCGTCGCAAGCGCTCGAGTGCCGGGAAGGCGGTGAGCAGGATGAGTCAGTTTCACCGCCCGGTGATGCTGAGTGAAGTCCTGGACTTGCTCGACCCGAAACCCGGCGGCGTGTATGTCGACTGCACGCTGGGCGGCGGCGGGCACGCCAAAGGCATCTTAGACCGTATTCTGCCTGGGGGCAAGCTCATCGGTATTGACAGGGATCAAGATGCTATCGCGCATGCAACTGCTGAGCTTGTTGATTTGGCCGAGAATATAACGTTAGTAAGAGGCGATTTTTCGGAACTTGACGGGATATTGCGGGATGTTGGAGTGGAGTCCGTGGTGGGAGTGCTGTTTGACCTTGGGGTCTCGTCATATCAGCTTGAGACTCCGGAAAGGGGCTTCAGTTTTCAGTATCCCGCCCCGCTCGACATGCGGATGGACAGGTCCCAGCCTGTGACCGCTGCGGACCTTGTGAATACGCTGACTGAGCGGGAACTTGCGGACCTGATATATACTCATTCGGATGAGAGATGGTCCAGGCGGATTGCCCGGGTAATAGTGGGTCGAAGAGCGTTGTCTCCGATCACTACGACGAGCGAACTGGCGGAGATTGTGGCTTCCGCGATTCCGGCAAGGGCGCATCCGCCGAGGATTCATCCGGCTACCAGGACGTTTCAGGCGCTTCGAGTAGCCGTAAATGCCGAATTTGAGGCGTTGGACAGAGGACTCGCCGCGGCGGCCGAAGCTCTGGCCGCGGGCGGAAGGATGTGTGTAATCAGCTATCACTCGCTGGAGGACCGTCGAGTGAAGCAGTTCTTTTCTTTGGCAAGCGGGCGGTGTATGTGTCCGCCTGAGTTGCCGCAGTGTGTTTGCGGAGCCAGGCGGTTCCTCCGTATTCTGACGAAGAAGCCGGTGACACCGGCTCCGGAGGAAATCGCGGCAAATCCGCGCTCAAGAAGCGCAAAGCTGAGAGCGGCTGAAAAGTTGTGACCAATTAAGCATCAGCAGTTGCTTCGGACTGCTTGTCTGCCGAAGCCTGCTGATGCTCAAGGACAGGTCACGTTGGACAGGTGGACGCTGGAGGTCGATAGAAATGGTCGCGGCTGTCAAGACTGCTCCAGGAGCAGCGGTCAAAGTGGAGAACAATAGAAAAGCGGCGCCTCGGGTCTCCCGCAGACGCAGAAGGATGCGGGGCGTTGCATTCACAAGAGCTGTCGCGTGCGCGCTTGGTGTGCTTTTCCTGCTAGGGTATGTGGGGCTCTACGCGCAGGTGACCATGTATGGCTACCGAAGGGCCGAACTCTCAAGGCAGATCAGGCAGGCCGAGATGGAGAACCAGGCCTTGCGGGCAGAGATTCAGACTCTATCGAGTCCCGACCGTCTGGCTGAAGCCGCACTGGCCACAGGGTTGGAGCCGAGCGCAAAATGCGTCTACATTTCTACGCCCAGGAGTATGAAGTTTGCTAAAGCCGAGGGGGAGCAAGGTAACAGGTAACAGGTAACAGGTAACAGGCAACAGAGGGCCTTCCCATGCCCCATGGCCCAATGTCCCATGACCCTTACCAACATCCAACACCCATCACCCTGCCGAAGGCTGATCGCTGACGGCTGATTGCTTTTTAGAGGAATACTTTGGTTCTAAGACATCTCAGATTCTTAAAGAGAAGAACGGTGTGGTTGCTGGTGACGTTCGCGGTGCTCTACGTGCTGATCGCCGGCCGCCTCTTCTACATACAGGTTTTGAACAACGAGCGCTATTGCGAGTTGGCTGAGCGGCTTCGCGTGCGGCAGTTGGAGATTCCAGCCAGCCGGGGGAGCGTTTACGACAGGGTCGGCAGGGAACTCGCAACCAACGTCCCTGCTTTCGCAGTCTATGTTCAGCCAAAAAAGATCAAAGACAGAGAGCGGGTAGCGCCCCAGCTTGCCTCACTTACCGGGCTTGAGGAGAGTGCTGTTGTCCGGGCCATCAACACTGGTGGGACCTTTGCTTATGTCGGGAGGCAGCTTCCTGTCGGTGTGAGCGATAAGGTCCAGGAAGCAAACCTGCCGGCAGTGGGTGTGCTTCGCGAAACGAAGAGGGTCTATCCCTCTAGGAGTCTCTGCGCTCACGTTCTGGGCTTTACGGACATCGACGGCCGCGGGCTTGAAGGGATCGAGCGCGTTGCTAATAAGCAGTTGGCCGGCCGGAACGGCCACATAGTCGCAGAGATCGACTCGAACGGCAGAGTCATACCTGAGACCAGGCGCGGGTCCGTCCAGCCGGTGGATGGAAACGATGTTGTGCTGACAATCGACGCTTACTTGCAGCACGCGGCTGAGGATGCCCTGGCAAAGAGCTTCGAGAGCCACAGCGCCGCGGGCGCTACGGCGGTGGTGCTCGATCCGCATACCGGGGAGATACTGGCGCTCGCAAATTGTCCGACCTTCGATCCGAACGATCGCAGAGGTGTCCAGCCCGGAGCTTGGAGAAACAGGGCTGTGACCGATCTCTACGAGCCGGGCTCGACTTTAAAACTCTTGACTGTTGCGGCAGGTCTGGAGGAGGGCATACCGCCGACGGAGGTCATTGCGACTTGCACCAACGGGGGGATACCAATAGGTAGAAGGCGCATCCGGTGTTCATTGCACCATCCCTATATGGCGGGGCACGGCGGCGTCGATATGTTCAAGATCATAAGACATTCGTGCAACATCGGCGCTGCTTCAATAGCGTTGAGGCTGGGGCCGGACAAGCTGTATGCGTATGAGAAAGCCTTTGGACTGCAGGATCAGCCGGGCTCCGGTATGCCTGGAGAGGCTCCGGTGCTTCCTCTGGGCTCGCCAGAGGCGTGGCCTGCCATCAGGCTTGCCAACATAGGGTTCGGCCAGGGAGTTGCCGTGAGTGCTCTGCAAATGGCGAGCGCCTACGCGGTCATTGCCAACGGCGGGAACCTGATGAGTCCGCAGATCATCCGGGAGGTAAGGGCCAAGGACGGAACAGTCGTCAGGTCGTTCAGTCCAAAGCTCGTCCGCAGGGTGGTATCGGAGGAGACGGCGAGGAAGGCGACCGAGATGCTGATCGGCTGTGTCAACGAGGGAACCGGAAAGACTTCGAAGATCGACGGTTACTCGGTGGCCGGCAAGACCGGAAGCGCGCAAAAAGCGAGCACGACCGGCAGAGGTTATGCAGCGGGCAAGTTTGTCGCGTCCTTTATGGGCTTCGTGCCCGCTCGAAATCCGAGGCTGGTGATCTGCGTAGTGGTCGACGAGCCTAAAGGAACGCACTGGGGCGCAACGGTTGCCGCTCCGGTTTACAAAGAGATAGCTCAGAAGGCGATGTGGTACCTCAAGGTCCCGCCGGATGAGCCTTTGAAGGAGGATCAGACGTCCGGTTCTAACCGGATGAACGTCAGAAAGGTTAATCACAGAATTGGGGCTGGGAATACGGGCTAGGAAGGGGAACTTGGGCGAGTCCCTTCCCAGCCTTCAGCCCCAATCTCGATTTGTAGTGGCCAGTGGCTGTCAAGCTCCGGAAGTTGGGCAGTCAGGCCAACATCCGGGCCGTGCATACGCCAGATTCGGGAAACTTGGGCGAGTCCTATTTCTGTGCAGCACGGCCCATTTTTCTTTTTCCACAATTGGCTGAAAATTAGACATGCTGTGGAGGCTATTCTCTTCTATTATACTACTTCGGTTCGCTCAGAGCCGAAGCACAACGAGGATTCTCGTGTTGCTCGTCTAACGCGTGATACCTGAACCGGGGAGGCGGGGAATGGTATGAGACGGGGAATTCCAGATGCGCCCTGATGGGGCCGGATTCAAATCCGGCCCCATCAGGGGTTCCCCGCCTCCCTGTTTTCCCCGTCTCCCCGGTTCAGGATTTGTTACGTTGGCGTCCCGAACCACTGAAAAGATGAATGATGTGAACGGATGAAGTAATTCATCCCTTCATACTCACTTCATCCCTTCAGCGGTTCAGGAGGTAAAACAAACGGTAACCTGAAATCTGCGACTAATGAGGCACTGAAGGCTGACCGCTGACTGCTGACAGCTAATCTCTGGTATAATTGATAGAGCGCAATCTATGCTGTTGAACGATCTAATAGAGCCCCTCGCAGAGAAACGCGTGCGGGGCGGCGATGTAGAGATAACGGGGATCGCTTACGACTCCCGGACGGTTGGTCCGGGCATGCTTTTTGTCGCCTTCAAGGGCGGCGCATTTGACGGGCATGACTTCGTGGCCGATGCGCTTTCCCGTGGGGCTGCGGCGGTTGTTGCCGAGAGAGACCTTCCGCTCGATGTGCCGCTCGTTGTTGTTCCCAGTTCGCGCGCCGCGCTTCCTGCGCTCTCCGCCAGATTCTACGACTACCCGACCCGCAAGTTGACTCTGGTCGGCGTAACCGGCACCAACGGCAAGACCACGACCACATACCTGGTTCATAGTATCCTCCAGACTGCAGGCAGGACGGCCGGACTTATCGGCACTCTGGGCGCGCGCATCGGAGACAGGCCCATCGAGACGGAGCATACTACGCCGGAGTCGGCAGACCTCCAGAGTATCTTTGCTCGGATGGTCAACGAGGGCGTTCAGGCCATAGCTATGGAGGTTTCCTCCCACGGACTTGTCCAGGGACGGACCGACTGGTGCGAGTTCGACTGCGCGGTATTCACCAATCTCACCCAGGACCATCTGGATTTCCATGAATCTCTGGAGGATTATCTTTCCGCCAAGCTCGTGCTTTTCAGAGATTACCCAAAACGGTCGGCCAAGCGGTTCTCAGCCGCGGTCAACGCCGACGACCCTTCCGCGGGGGCGGTAACGGCTGCGTCCGAAGGGGCCGTAATAACTTACGGAGTGAAATCTCCGGCGGATGTGGCAGGCTCGGATGTTCGGGTAAGCGCTTCGGGCGTAGATCTCGTTATTACCTATAAGGGCCGCTCTGAGCGGGCGTTTGTGCCGGTAGGCGGCTACTTCAATGCCTACAACGGGCTTGCCGCGGCCGCAGCCGGTTTATCGATCGGGATCGATCTGGGCACAGTCGTGAGGGGCCTTTCCGCCGCTCCCAGGGTACCCGGCAGGTTCGAGTCCATCGACTGTGGGCAGAGCTTCGGCGTGCTGGTAGATTACGCACACACTCCAGATGGGCTGGAGAACGTCCTTACGACCGCGCGGAAGCTCGCGAAGAACCGCCTGATAGCGGTCTTCGGCTGCGGCGGCAACAGGGACCGCGGAAAACGTCCGAAGATGGGGAAGATCGCCTCCGACCTGGCAGATGTCGTAATAGTAACTTCAGACAACCCTCGCAAAGAGGACCCTGCCGCGATAGTGCGAGATATTCTCGAAGGGATTCCTCTGACTGCGCGGCCGGAGGTCGTTATCGAAAGGCGCGAGGCGATAGAGCGCGCGATTATGACGGCTCAGGACGGAGACCTCGTTGTAATTGCCGGCAAAGGACACGAGGATTATCAGATATTTGCCGACCGCACAATCCATTTTGATGACCGGGAGGTGGCAAGGGAAATTCTTGCCGCAAGGTGCGGAGCGAAGAGTGAAAAGCAGTGAAGCCTGTTAAGGTTCGACAGGTTGCCGCCGCAGTAGGCGGCGAATTAGCGCAGGGGGATGGTGAGGTCGAGGTGACCGGCGTTTCGACTGATACGAGGACTATCAGGCCGGGTGATTTGTTCTTCGCCCTGGTTGGGGAGAACGGGGACGGCCACGAGTACGCAGCCACTGCGGTCGAGAAAGGGGCTGCTGCCGCGGTCGTGTCCCGGCAGGTCGATACGGCCGGCTCGCTCGTCCGGGTCTCCGACGCTCTGGTTGCCCTGGGAGACCTGGCGGCCTGGTACAGGAGACTGTTCGATGTGCGGGTGGTTGCAATCACCGGAAGCGTCGGAAAGACAACGGCCAAAGAGATGATCGCTGCCGTCCTCGGGACTACGTTTCGCACGCTCAAGAACTCAGGCAATTTCAACAACGAGATCGGCGTACCGCTCACGATTCTTGAACTCAATTCGGAGCACGAGATTCTGATCCAGGAAATGGCTATGCGCCTTCCCGGTGAGATAGCAAGACTTGCTGAGATAGCAGGGCCGGACATAGCGGTTATAACCAACATAGGTGTTTCGCACATTGAGCGGCTTGGAAGCCGGGATGCGATTGCGGCTGCGAAGGCCGAGTTGCTGGAGGCGCTCCCGTTCGATGGGCTCGCTGTGCTGAATGCCGACGACCCATATCTCGACTTTCTGTCGAGCAGATACTCCGCCAATAGGGTCACGTTCGGGATTTCCGGCGGCGATGTGAGGGCGGAGGATATAAGTCTCGACTCGCAGGGACGGCCCAGCTTTACAGCCGTTGTGGGGCAGACGAGGTTCGACGTGGCCCTGCCCGTGTCAGGGGAGCATAATGTAGCCAATGCGCTCGCTGCGGTGGCCGTGGGGCTTTGCTTCGGACTGCCGGTCGAGAGGATCGCCGAGGCGCTGAGCGAGGTCTCGCTTCCAGAGAAACGGGTGAACATCTTCGAGGCTCGTGGTGGATGGAAGGTCTTCGACGACACTTACAACGCCAATCCTGACTCTATGGCGAGCGCTCTAAGGACGCTTTCGGTGATGGAGGGCCGCCGAAAGATAGCAATTTTGGGCGATATGCTGGAGCTTGGCGACTATGCGGAGCGGGCGCACCGAGAAGTCGGCAGGATTGCCGCCGAAAGCGGCCTGTTCAAGCTCATTACCGTGGGGGAACTCGGCCTTATGATCGGGGAAGGGGCGCGGAACGGCGGCTTTACGGGCGAGATCGAACATTACGATTCAAGCGAGGCCGCCGGAGTTGCTATCAAGGGCTTTGTCAGATTCGGCGATGTTATCCTCGTCAAAGGCTCGCGCGGGATGAAGATGGAGAAGGTTGTGGAGGCGCTGAAGTGAGCGGGCTCCACATTGAGCCGGGCACGCTATCGGCCTACCTTACAGTAATGATGCTGTCGTTTGCTGTCACAGCCGCGGCAACATGGTGGGCTATCGGCTTCCTGCGGGGGCTGAAAGCCGGGCAGGTTATACAGCACGACGGGCCTCAAGCCCATCAAGCGAAGTCCGGAACGCCGACTATGGGGGGCGTTGCAATCCTGGCCGGGCTGGTTGTCCCGGCGGTTGTAGGCCGCAGTCTAATCTTCTCGGCTCCTGCCGGAGGTGGGACAAAGCTTCTGCAAGGGTTTTATGCGGTCATTTTTCTTGTCGCAGCGTACGCGCTGATAGGGTTGGCCGATGACTGGCTTACGATACGTCCCGTGAGCGGAAAGCGGGGGATTGGCAGCAAACCGAAGTTCCTGCTGCAGTTTGTGGCCGCGGCGCTTTTTGTGGTGTGGCTTGGCAGGAGCGGAAACCTGGACACGGTGGTCCGGTTCGGCTCGTGGCTGCGTTTCGATCTTGGCGCGGCCTACGCGCCTCTTGCTGTGCTGTTTTTAACCGGAATGGCGAACTTCATAAATATAACAGACGGGCTGGATGGGCTGGCTGCGGGGCTGGCCGCCATACTCGCTGTTTCCCTGGCGGTTATGCCGGGTTTTCTCGGTACGGCACAGACCTACAGCGGTTTCTCAGTGCTGCTTCTCGGCCTTGCCGGAGCGTGCGCCGCATTTCTGTGGTTTAACTTCAACCCGGCCAAGATCTTCATGGGAGACACGGGGTCATTAGCTATCGGCACGTTGATTCCCGCTGCTGCGATAGTTATGAAACTTGAGATAGCTGTGATAATCGCAGGCATAGTGTTCATTCTGGACGGCCTGTCCTCAGCGGTTCAGTGGGCCTTCTTCAAGTATACGAGGATCAGGACGGGGACCGGGAGGCGCGTCTTCAAGATGAGCCCCGTCCACCATCATTTTGAGCTTTCCGGATGGCCTGAACAGCTTGTAGTGGTGAGGTTCTGGATTGCGGGCGTCCTGTTTGCGGCAATCGCTCTATTTCTTACCGCGCAGAGCCAGATGAAATGAACCCTACGATGGGGTGGGATATCATCATCCCGCCCCATCGTGAGCTAGATGAGATGAGAGAATCCGAATTCTGCGGAAAAACAGTCGCTGTGGTCGGCATGGCGAGGACCGGTATGGCGGCGGCCGAGGTGCTGACGGATCTCGGCGCGGAGGTTGTGCTCTACGATCAGAAGCCCGCGAGCGAGCTCGACCGCCAGCTCGAGGAGGCAAAGGGGATGGGCGTCCGGGCAAGGCCCGGCACATCGGATGTTGATCTGGACGGTGTGGATATGCTCGTGCCGAGCCCCGGTGTTTCCGCAGCCTCTCCGGTGTTCGGTAAGGCTGCAAGACTCGGGGTGGAGGTTCTGTCCGAGATTGAGATCGCTTACCGAATTTCTCAATCGCCGATTATTGCGGTCACGGGCACGAACGGCAAGACGACGACTACAGTTCTGATAGGAAGGATAATGGAGGCCGACGGCAGGAAGAGCTACATCGCAGGCAACGTTGCGGCTGGGGACATCAAGCTGCCGCTCGTCCTCGCAGCCTACAGGGCATCACCGGATGCGGTCATCGTCGCGGAAATAAGCACCTTTCAACTCGAATGGATATCCAGCTTCAGGCCGAAAGTTGCTATATTGTTGAACATAGGCACGGACCACATGGACCGGCATTCTCCGGAGGAGTACGCCTCGCTCAAGGCCAGGATATTCGAGTATCAGACCTCCGAAGATTTTGCGGTAATAAATCTGGACAATGAGGCGGCTGTGTCCAAGTCTTACCAGGTTTCAAGCCAAAAGTTATGCTTTAGCAGGCTGACCGAGGTCGAACAGGGCGGGTTTATAGAGGACGGGTTGGTCAAGGTCCGCATTGGGGGCCGTGAGGTCGAGGTATGCTCGCTCGATGATATCTGCGCCTCCGGCAATCTACCCGGAACGCACAGCGAGGAGAACGTGCTTGCAGCGTCCTGCGCCGCGGTGGCTGTGGGGGCTCGCCCGGAGAGTATTGCCCGCGCAGTGCGGGGGTTTGCGGGCATCGAGCACCGTATGGAGAGAGTGGCCGTTATCGACGGGGTCAGCTACGTCAACAACTCGATGTGCACCAATCCCGATGCGTTCGCGCGGTCTGTAGCATCCGTCGAGGGCAGACCGATTATCATAGCGGGTGGCAAGCACAAGGGCGGAGACCTGTCTTTGGTCGCAAAGGCAGTCAAAGATTACGCCAAATACTTGATCTTAATTGGAACGAGCGCCCCGGAGATCGAGAAGGCTGTGCAAAGCACGGGCTTCCTGAAGATGACTCGTGCGGGCTCGATGGAGGAGGCCGTCTCGACTGGCGCCGCGGTCGCGGAGCCCGGGGATACCGTCATCCTTGCTCCAGGGTGCGCAAGCTTCGACATGTTCAGCGGATTTGAGGAAAGAGGGCAGGTTTTCAAGGATATCGTGAGACGGCGTGCGTCAGCAGGGTGGGGGAGGAGAGCCGATGAAAGCCGCTAGGAAGCTCCAACCGGACTTCTGGTTGCTTGTTGCTACCGTGGTGCTCGTAGTTGCCGGGGTCCTGATGGTGTTCGACGCCAGCTTCGCCAGGGCTGCGGACCGGGGGATGGGCGATTCATGGTACTTCGTAAAGAGACAGATAGTCTTCGCCCTTGTCGGATTTCTCGGCCTTTTTTTGGCTATGAGGGTGCATCCTCTCGCGTTCCGAAGGTTTACCAAGATCACGGTCTTCGTCTCGATCATCTTGCTCGGCCTGGTGATGGTACCGGGGATCGGCAAGTCCATCGGCGGGGCCGCGAGATGGATTCCGATTGGGCCGTTCCACTTGCAGCCTTCCGAACTGGCAAAGCTTGCTGTTGTGATGTATTTGGCCGACCAGTTTGCAGCGCGCGGGACGGCTATGCGCAGGCTGGGGACTCTTTTGCCTCATCTGCTGGTAGTCGGACTGGTTGCGATGCTGGTCCTTGCTGAGCCGGATATGGGGACTGCGGCCGTAGTTATCTTCACAACAGGTGTGATGATGTATGTTGCCGGGGTGCGCAAACGGCAGCTTATCGCCTTTGCCCTGTTGGGATTACTCGGCGGCGCGGCCCTCATCGTTATGGAGCCTTACAGGCTGGAGCGGGTGCTGACGTTTCTCAATCCATCGAGGGATTACTACGGCAGCGGCTATCAGATAACGCACGCGCTAATGGCGCTTGCAACAGGAGGGCTGAGGGGGCTTGGCCTGTGCGAGGGAAGAGAGAAGTTCTACATCCCTGCTCCGCAGACGGACATGATCGGCGCGACGCTGGCGGAGGAAGCCGGGTTCATAGGGATGCTCGTGCTTCTCGGTCTTTTCATCCTGTTCACATATCGCGGACTCTGCGTCGGCCATAGGACGAAGAGCACTTATATGGGATTGCTCGCAATCGGGATTACCTCGATGGTCAGTTTGCAGGCGCTTATGAATATTGCGGTATTCACGTCCTCTATGCCTGCGACGGGGGTGCCGCTGCCGTTCATCAGCTACGGAGGGTCGTGTCTGATGGTCATGCTCGTGGGGGTAGGGATGGTTCTCTCGGTATCGCGCCATCTGAATGAAACTGTAGAGGAGCCGGAAGCAGAGAAATATGAGAGTCGTCATCACAGGCGGCGGCACGGGCGGACACGTATATCCCGCGCTCAGTATCGCCCGACAGCTAAGCGAATCAGGCGCAGAGCTTCTGTTTATAGGTAGCGAGCACGGGCCTGAGCGCGGACTCGCGGAGAAAGAGGGATTGCCTTTTGCACCCGTCCCAAGTGGGCCGGTAGTGGGGCTGTTCTCCGTCAGGACCGCTCGGTCCGCAGTCAAGCTGGGGTTTGGAGTGCTAAGGGCTTATTCGATTCTGCGGCGGTTCCAACCTGATGTGCTGATTGGGACCGGAGGCTACACGAGCGCCGGAGTAGCCTTTGCGGAGTGGTTGAGGCGCGGGAGGATAATAATCCACGAGCAGAACTCGATACCGGGCCGCACGAACCTGCTTCTGGCAAAACTTGCAAGAAAGATTTGTGTGACGTTTGAAGATTCGGTGCAGTATTTTCCGCGTGACAGGACGGTAGTGACCGGCCTGCCGGTCCGCCGGGACATCCAGGCGGGAATGGACCGAACGGCTGCACGGAGGCTTTTTGGCCTAGATGCCGAAAGATTTAAGGTCCTAATATTTGGGGGAAGTCAAGGAGCTCGACGTTTAAATGAAGTGGTGCTTGAGTGTGTTCCATCGCTCGTCAAGGCGGGTCTACAGGTTCTTCATCAGACTGGACAGAAGAATTATGGGGATGTGATTGCGCGGCGGCCGGATGTAAACGGCTACGTGGTCCGTCCATATATAGATGAGATGGCGGCGGCCTATTCAGTGGCTGATCTGGTAGTTTCGCGCAGTGGAGCTTCGACCATCGCTGAGATCACAGTTAGCGGGCTTCCGTGTATTCTCATCCCGTACCCTTACGCCCATGCGGCGCACCAGTCGAAGAATGCCGAGGTCCTCGCCCGCGCGGGCGCGGCGCAGGTAGTTGAGGAACGGGACCTCACAGGCCCCGTGCTGGCAGGGATCATACTGCGACTTGCAGGCGACAGCGCGCGGCTGAGAGCCATGGCTGAGGCCAGCAAGAACCTCGGCAGGCCCGACGCTGCAGAGAGAATTGTAGAGGTAGTCAAGGAGGTAAGCGGGAAGTTGTGAGTCACGAGTTATGAGTTGTGAGTCATGAGTTCTTGAAACGCGAAAGACGCGAAGAAGCGCGAATAACGCGAAAAGGGGGCCAGGTGTCAGGGGCCAGCTCAGGGGTTGGGTGATGGGGGTTGGGGGCTGGTAGGGATCATGTACGATGGCCGGGGATATCCATCCACTATGATGGCCGGGGAGATTCCTCCCCGGTTCAAGTTCCCCGGACATCCGTCCGGCCCCTGGCCCCCGGCACCCGGCCCCTGCCGAAGGCTGACGGCTGATAGCTGATTGCTGACAGCTTCTTCCGCGCAATCCGCACGATCCGCGCATCCTGAGCTTGTCGAAGGACGCGTTTCAAAAAAACTCACAACTCGCAACTCAAAACTCACAAACTTCCCCTTGTTCTACTATGGACCGAATCCATTTCATCGGCATCGGTGGGGCTGGGATGAGCGCGATAGCGCGCGTGATGCGCGCGCGCGGCGCTGAAATCTCCGGCTCCGATAGCAAAAGAAGCGCGACAACCGAACGATTCGCGTCCGAGGGCGTGCGGGTTGCCATCGGCCACGACCCGGCTAACGTCGAAGGGGCATCGCTGGTTGTCTATACCGCAGCGCTCTCTGATGATAATCCGGAACTACTGGCCGCAAGCAGACTTCGCATACCGGCCGTCGGCCGGGCTGAGATGCTGGGGCGGCTGATGGCGCAGTATAAGCATCGCGTGGCCGTCACCGGGACTCACGGGAAGACAACCACCACTTCTATGATTAGCCTCGTGCTCACGGAGGCTGGACTGGACCCGACCGTGCTCATCGGCGGGGACCTCGCTGCTATCGGCGGCAACGCCCGAGTCGGAGGCGGTCCCATGTTCGTGACCGAAGCGTGCGAGGCATTCGGCTCTTTCCTGCACTTGCGCCCGAGCATCGCGGTTATTACCAACATAGACGCCGACCACCTCGACCACTACGGCACGCTGGACAATATCTTGGAGAGTTTTGAGAGGTTCATCGACCTGGTGGACAAGGACGGCTGCGTCATAGCCTGCGAAGACGATGAGAACGTCCGCAAAGTCCTTCGGGGAGCAGCGAGGCGGGTGGAGGGATATTCACTGGACGGGCAGGGTGGGGTGCGAGCAGAGGATGTGGCCGTTGATTCCCCTCACGCGGCTTACGACCTTGTCCACAACGGCCGAAGGCTCGGCAGGGTAACTCTCGGTGTCCCAGGGCTGCAGAACGTAGCGAACTCACTTGCCGCTGCATCGGTTGGCTTCGAGCTCGGCGCGAGTTTTGAGGCAATAAAAAGCGCTCTTGCCAAATTCACCGGTACAGGCCGGAGGTTCGAGATTCTGGGAAATTGCGGCGATATACTGGTGGTCGATGACTACGCTCACCATCCAAGAGAGATAAGGGCGACACTTGCCGCGGCCCGGTCGGCCTGGAACAGGCGGATAATTGCCGTGTTCCAGCCGCATCTCTATTCGCGGACCGAGATATTCGCGAAGGAATTTGCTGAGAGCCTTTCCTCTGCGGACTTGGTCGTCGTGACCGATATCTATGCGGCGCGTGAGAAGCCCATTGACGGTGTGACCTCAAAGCTGATTCTAGACGAAATGCGCGGTGTAGACGCGCATCATATACCTGATAAACCTGCCATACTCGATTTTCTCCTCTCAAGAGTGCGTCCGGGGGACATGGTGCTCACGCTGGGCGCGGGCGACATAAGGACCGTCGGAGAAGACCTCGTCGATGCTCTTTCGGGCAAGAGACCGGAAGCGACGCAGACCGGCATCAAAGCGTAGATGTAGGATGGGTGTAGGGTGTAGGGTGTTGGGTGTCAGGTGTCGGTAAGGGTCATGGGAAATGCAAAATGAAAAATGCAAAGTGCAAAATGCAAAATGACCCCACTATCACCTATCACCTGTTACCTGTTCCCTGTTACCTTAGATGAGAATTAGACTTACGGCGCTACTATTTGTTACCATGATTACACCGGCTCTCGGCGGATCGTTTGCCGAGGAGTGAGCGACGCGACGTTCCCGCTTGTTGGGATCGCGGCTGCATCGGCGGCTCTTGGTGGGTCCGACAGCGGCCTTGCAAGGGCGGCGCGGCGTTACGATGGTGTGCTCGTGGCGCTCGCTGTTACGGGACTGATTAAGGACAGCGTTCACGAATGGCGGCCGGACAACAGCGACCGCCGGAGTTTTCCCAGCGGGCATACGGCTGCGGCGTTTGCGATGGCCGGCGCGCTTTCGAAGGAACGCCCGAAGCATAAGTGGCTTTATATCGGTGCGGCTGCGCTTGTGGGGTGGTCCAGAGTCGAGCTTGATAAGCACTACTGGCACGACGTTGCCGCAGGCGCGCTTTTAGGATATACCTCAGGCCGGTGGTCTGTAAAAAGCAACGACGGTTTGCTGATCGGACGGATTATTAGATTCTGAAGAGGTGCATGCGCCTGAATGAAATATCGCGTGTTTGTGGATGGACAAGAGGGAACGACCGGGCTGAAGATTCGTGACTATCTATCGGCACGATCGGATATCGAAGCGCTCCAGATAGACCCGGAAAAGCGCAAGGATGAGGGCGCGCGCAGCATCCTGCTGAATGAGGCGGATCTTGTCTTTCTTTGCCTTCCCGATGCGGCGGCAAGGCGGTCCGTGTCTCTTGTGACGAACCCGAACACTCGCATTATCGACGCAAGCACTGCGCATCGAACCGATCCGGACTGGACTTATGGGTTGCCGGAGCTCGATAGGCGACAGCGGCTGCGCATAAGCGAGTCGAAGAAAGTATCAGTGCCGGGTTGTCACGCTACGGGTCTAATACTGGCCCTCCGTCCCCTGATCCAGGAAGGTCTGGTTCCACGGGACTATCCGGTCACTTGCTGCTCTATCACCGGGTACAGCGGTGGTGGACGAGCTATGATCGCGGAATACGAAGCTCATGATCTCGGTGACGACCTCCGAGTTCCCAGACACTATGCGCTTGGTCTGGACCACAAGCATCTGCCGGAAATGCAGCAGGTGTTAGGCCTGACGCATCCTCCGATCTTCACTCCGGTCGTAGCGGATTATTATAAGGGCATGGCGGTGTCGGCGCCATTGTTTTCGCGGCTCCTGAACAAGCCTGCGACACCTGACGAGGTGAGGAGCGTGTTGTCCGAGTACTACGCCGGTGAGCATTTCGTCCGCGTGATGCCGTGCCCGGACGAGAAGTTTTTCAACCTGCAGGAATGTAACGACACGAACGGGTTAGACATCTTCGTGTTCGGGAATACGGACAGAATTCTGCTTATTTCGAGGCTGGATAATCTTGGAAAAGGGGCTTCGGGAGCTGCTGTGCAGAACATGAACCTGATGCTCGGCCTGCCCGAGACGATGGGGCTGGAGGTTAGAGGTTAGAAGTTAGAGGTTAGAGGTTAGAGATTAGAAGGGAACAGTTGATGGCCGGGGAGATTCCTCCCCGGCGCAAGTTCCCCGGACATCCGTCCGGCCCCTGGCCCCTGGCCCCCGGCCCCTGCCGAAGGCTGATGGCTGATAGCTGACCGCTGACAGCCGCGCACTGACGCAATCGAGAGTAACTGAAGTTGAGACTGATTAGAAACCCGGAATTGAAGGGGGTGCTTGCGCTTGTGGGCATCGCCCTCGCGCTTGGGGTAGCGCTCATGGCGTTGACGGGCACGCTCACTGATTGGTTCGGCGTAAGACTCACCCTTAAGAAGCCATTAACCGACAGGATAGTCTTCGTCTCCGACAGGGGAGGCCACCGGGACATCTGGACGATGAAGCCGGATGGGTCGGACCTCAAGCGGTTGACGAATGACGGCTACTCTGAATCAGAGCCGGTTGTATCCCCCGATGGCTACACGATCGTGTTCATCTCCCAGCGGGAGGGCGACTACAACCAGATCTACGCTATAGATGCTGACGGCACGCACATGCGCCGTCTGACGGACATAACCGGCACCAAGTCCTCTCCCAGCTTCACCCCGGATGGCAAACATCTGCTTTTCTTGTGCGCGGGGGAAGTTTGGCAGGCTGGAAGGAAGGGCGATCACCCGGAGCGGGTGCTGCCGACCGCGCAGCAGGCCACTTTGGCACAGCTTCAGGGCGATACCAGAGCGCCATTCACCTGGGCACAGGCGTCTCCATCTGGAGGAGTCATCGCTGCCGTACAGTCCGTTTCAGACGCTCAGGTGGCAATGTGGATGCGGCCGGATGATGAGACGCCGAAGCCCATAGTGGGCAGCACTGAACGTGGAGCCGTGGCTTTATCGGGCGAAAAGGTCTGCGCTGCATGGGCATCTGACTCAGAGATGCTTGCGCTCACCTTGACCGGCAGAAAAGGAGAAGGAGTCCTTGCAACGGCCGATCCGGAGATTGAATCCGTAACGCCCCTGCTGAAGAGTGAGGCGATGGGATTTCCGGTATGGTCGCCCGATGGCAATTACATAGCAGTGGAAATCCTGAAGCGCAGCAAGTCCGGGCTTTATCAATCTGAAGCGCTTGGTGTAGCGGATATCTACGCTGATAGCCCGCCGCGGATTCTGGCGAAAGGCAGCGTCTCACGCCTGTCCTGGACGCCGGATGGCAGCCGGATAATCTGTATAATTGACAAGGACATCTGCTCGGTCGATGTGGAGTCCGGAAAGCTCACAAACCTTACAAGTGGCGCCGGTTCCAACTATGATCTGACGTGGGCTCCGGCTTCTGATTAGGGGCCGAAGGGACTGCGGGTTTTAGATTTTAGATTTTAGATTGCAGATTTATATGCTGCGGGAACGGCAGGTTTTGGAAAGACTAACGGATTCGCGCCAGTTTAGTTCCCTATATGATAGAATCCAAGCTATCGGACATACACCAGCTTGTCTACGAAGGGCAAGCAAGTAGTGACCGAGAATAAAGAAATAGAGCTATCCCGTGCGTAAGCGCGGGAGTATCAACACACAGCGGTGTGTTGGCGGTGTCTGCATTCAGGACCATAAGTTCCCAGAGGCTATGACCACCAGCTGCGGTCTGTCCGCTTGCAGACGACTGAGAGTACCGATGGAGAGTTGTGCTTCGAGCACCTATATAGGGATGTATCCACCCAGTCGCATTCTCACCGCCAACACAAGGAGGAAACAATGATTCACGTAGGTATCGATTGGTCGGACAAGTCTCACTACTTCTGCATCCTAAGCGATAAAGGAGAAAGGCTCGACTCCTTCCAGGTCTCTCACGGCCAGGACGGATTCGAGGTCGCACACAAGCGGATATCTAAGCACGCATCTACACCCTCGGAGGTGCGCGTTGCTATAGAGACCAAGGACTCACTTCTGGTGGACTATCTCTCGGAGCTTGGCTACACACTATATTTCCTGAACCCGAAGCAGACTGACAGATTCCGAGACCGCCACAGGATGAGCAAGTCTAAGTCGGACTCATTTGATGCCTTTGTGCTGGCTGATGCTGTCAGGACAGACTCACATCTGTTTAATGCGCTCTCTCCGCTGGATGAGGCGAGCCTAAGGCTGCGTGTGCTGACTAGGGCCAGAGAAGGGCTTGTTAACCGGAAGGTGGCGGTGCAGAATGAGATAACAGCCTACCTTAAGCGTTACTTCCCTGCTGCCCTGGACCTGTTTGGTGGGATAGATAACGCCGAAGCTATTGGCTTTCTGCTTCAGTATCCCACCCATGAGCAGGCATCTACTGTCTCCGAGACCCGGATAGCCTCTATACTTAAGAAGCACGGCGGAGTGTCCGAGGCCATAGCCACAAGGCACGCTGCAAAGGCCCATGCCAAGCTTTCTGAGTCATATCCTCCTCCCTCGGCCAGTATAGCCCGTGCATATCCCTTGGCAGTCAAGTCACTTCTCCGCCAGCTAAAGGACATCCTTGATGAGATGGAGGCTCTCGACAACGAGATTAAGTGCGTCTATGAAGACCATCCGGACAAGACACTCGCAGAGTCTCTTCCTGGCATTGCAGAGACTCTGGGACCGGTCTTTGTGGGGGAGATCGGCCAGGATGTGGAAACCAGATTCGCCGACCTAAAGACACTCAAGGCATTTGGAGGAACAAGTCCGGTCACCGGGCAAAGCGGGAAGTACCGAGAGGTCCACTTCAGACGTGCCTGTAATACTCATCTAAGACGAGCGCTTCACCTAGCCAGCCAAGCTGCTATAATCCGGTGTGGCTGGGCAAGAGAGCTGTATGACAGACTAAGATCCCAGGGCAAGTCGTATGGACGAGCGCTTAGAGCTGTAGCCGACCAACTTCTTGAGATACTATATGTGATTTTGATTAGGCGCACACCCTATAACGAGGCTTACCACCTCCAAATGAAGGCCCTCCACGGCAGGGCCTAACAAAAATATTGACATAGAGAGTCCGCAGCATAACAACAATTCGTCCCCTGCGGGGACGATGGCCGGCCCTTCGACAGGCTCAGGGTGAGCCCGGCCACTACATAGTGTGGGCCCGCCAGCAGGTGCGGAAGCTATTTAGTGGTGGGAGTGTTCGGTCGAACCGGCTTTCGCGCCTGCAGGTCCACCCATCGAACAGCATCCTGCCATCCCGGCTGGCATCTCTGTGCCGCCCGACCCCATCGGGGCCATGCCACCGGCGCCGTGGCCCATCATCGGGCACTGATCGCTCATCATCATAGTGCAGCTAACAGGATTCGCTCTGCACATCTTATCGGCGGGCATAGAGCCGCGTACGGAGAGATAGAAATCCACAGTCTTGCTGTACAACCGGCCCTGTAGATCGTTCACGCTGGTAACCAGCCGGTTTACTGTGGCGCGGTCTACTTGCTCCTTGGAAAGCTCATCGCCAAGCGCTGCGCGAGCGTCTGCGAGGTCCTTACGCACACCCGCGGTGTCCTTCATGTAGGCTTCGTGTTTTGCCTTCGCGGGGCCATCCATGGCCGCCATACACGTCTGGCCCGGCATCGCCGCAGCCTCGCCGTGGGCATGCATCTCTGTCGATGCAGGCGCGGCGTGCGATTTGGCCAGAACTACAGCACCAATCGTTGCCGGCAGCACCACCGCCAGAATACCCATTGTCAAAAGTCCGTTTCTCAAAGCATACCTCCTCTAAGTCGACTTATACATTCTAAGACGGTATTATAAACACCTTTGGTTCCACAAAATTGTGCACAAGCTGTGCTGATAAGCAGAGAAAAAACCACTGTTTAAGCAAAGACAATATGTCCGTCTGCTTTCGCCTGGCATAGACGGGATCGCCGAGAGAGGTGGAATACCTTTAACAGCAGGGTTTCCCTTGCATTCCTTCGGTTCTGCTGAGGCCAGATATCCCCACTGATCCTCTGAGGCAGCCCCCACCTGCGTCGGATCCTGCCTGCCGGCAAGCTGTTCTTCTCAAGGGAGATTCTTCGTCCGTCTCCGGCTCTCAGCGTGATCGTGGCGAGTTCGATGCCGGAGAGCACGTCGAGGACCCTTCGTCCAGTAAGAGTCCCGCCGTGTGACCGGTGCGTATGCTCGATCGACCACAGCAGCACATAAGCCATATACGACAGCAGTACATCCTCCGGGCTGGTTTCGGGAAGGTTAGTCCGCAGCACATATACGCCTTCGTTCTCCCGGACCTCCGAGCTGTACTCGGTCTTCAGTTGCCACTCGACGTGGGACTTGCCCTCGTTCTCCAACACCTCCACCACAACCCATCGCGACATGCCCGGATAACGCTCAAATATCCGGCCCACCGCCCGCTCGATCTTGGCGCTCACCTTCAACTTGCCGCTCTGGACGCGGGCCGCGAGAGACTCAAGGTCCTTTTTCATTCGAGAGAGCAGCCGGTCGTGTATCCCTCTTTCTTTGACGGCGCTTCGAACAAGTATCAGTCGCTCCCATTCCTCGCAGCCGATCTCCTGCACCTCTATCAGCACAGCGCCCGACTCATCTCGACGTATCACCTGCCAGGCTCCCGCATCGGCCTTCAAGGCATATTCCCGAGCCTTCTCCCGGCTTTCGGTCACGATCCAGAGATACCCATCCCGCAACAGCGAAAGCGTCTCCTTCGTTACCATGCCACGGTCCATGCACACAGTCGGCGACGAGACTCCAAAGCGGTCCTTAAGATTCGCCAGAGTCCCCGCCACCGTCGCGTGGTCACGGATGTTGCCCTCGAATACCTCGTAGCCCACCGGATAACCGTCCCAGTCCACAACTACCCCTATCGTCACCTGCTTCGCGTCGGGCCGGCTGTCGCGCGAGTAACCGCGTTTGGCTTTCTCAATGCCTTCGGCCGATCCCTCGAAATAAGTGCTCGTCAGATCGTAAAGCAGAGCCACGAGCAATTCCGAAAACAGCTTCCCAAGCCCGAGCCGTTGCCAGAAACGTAGCGCAACATACACCTCCCCAAAGTCGCGAGGATTCTCCCACGAAAGCGAACTCAGGTAGATCGGGACGGCTTCCTCGCCGTCTTCCGGCTCGTAAGACGCCTGACGAGTTCCCGGACGACCCAGGAGCTTGGGGGCAGGAACTGGGGAAGTTGGGTTACTCGGTGGGTGAGCGTTGCACGGCACTTTGGTAACATTACTGATTTCTCATCTGCCCACTCTCAGCGTGCCGAAACGCCTCCGAAATTCTTCGAAGTCATCGATATTGACTGCCACTTTATCTCCTGCTATACTGATGCTAGGCTCTTGGGCCGAAATCCCCTGTAGAAGGAGGCGCGTTATGGAGATTGTTTACTGCTGCAATGAGATCCTTTTTCCGGTGATGTGCCTCTTGGCAACCTGCTGAGAATCCTCTTTACATCTATCCACGCGTCCTGAGGAACATGGTTCACAGTGTTTCCCAAAAGTGGTACATCCCGGTCGTATTGCAGTACCTATTTGGAGGAACACGGAATTGAACCTAACACGTTACGGATGGAATAACCACCTGACCGGTGCATTCAGGGAGCATGAGGCTGCCGGTCGCGTTCCGGTCAGGATATCGCTTCAGGTGAAGAACCATTACCTGGCACTCACTGAGATTGGAGAGATAGCTGCAGAACCGACCGGTCGGCTGAGGTATGATGCAGTGACGCCCCAGGACTTCCCAGTCGTCGGCGACTGGGCTGCGGCGACCATACTCGAAGAATCGGCGCCGAGGGCTCAGATTCACGCGGTGTTCGCACGCAAGAGCCTCTTCTGCCGAAAGGAAGCTGGAAAACGTGTCGTTGCCCAACCAGTGGCTGCGAACGTGGATATCGTTCTCATCGCAGTTGCGCTGGATTACGATTACAGCCCAAACCGCATTGAGCGCTACCTGGCGCTTTCACGGGAATGCGGGGCTTCGCCTGTCGTCCTCCTGACCAAATCCGACGCTTGTGCTGATTCTACATCGAAGGTCGATGATGTCAAAATGCGGATGCCAGACCTGCCGGTGATTGCTATCAGTTCCGTGGATGGCACGGGAATGGACCTGTTGCACGAGTATCTTCAGCCAGGCGTCACCTGCGCTGTGCTGGGGTCTTCGGGTGTCGGCAAGTCCACTCTAATTAACCGCCTGCTGGGCGCCGACGTTCTGAAGACACGTGAGGTAAGACTTACGGATAGCAAGGGCAGGCATACCACGGCCAATCGGCAGTTGCTTGTGCTTCCATCGGGGGCGCTGGTGGTCGATACTCCGGGAATGCGCGAGTTGCAGTTGTGGGACGCCCGAGAAGGTATCAGCCAGACGTTTCCGGACATCGCGGAACTGTCGAGCGAATGCCACTTCCCGGACTGCCGCCACGCAGACGAGCCAGGCTGCGCCGTTTTGACGGCAATGGCCGATGGCTTAATCGACCCAGCCCATCTAGAGAACTATCGAAAAATGAGTAGGGAACTCGACTACCTGTCGCTTCGTCAGGAGGAAGGAGTTGCCCGGCTTGAGCGCGCCAGGTGGAAAAACATATCGAAGCAAGCCAAGCAGATGAAGAAAATGTGACCCGTGACAGTCCATCAGGGTGATCTGACCGGGCACAGGAGTGGTGTTTTGGTGTTCCCGGAAGCTTGTTACCGAAATGAACTGGCCTTTGGACTGGAGAAAAATGGAGACACTCTTTGCCGAGGGCACGCTTCCTCCACCAGACAATCGAATACAAAGATTCTCTCTGATGAAAGCTCCGGGGACATGAACCCTGGGGCTTTTCGTCGTCTTGAGCGTGGAAACTGAGCTTGAGACCGGGAAATCCGGCAGTTCGCGCCGCTCGAATCCTGTGGACTCGTTCGGGCGGTCAGACCCCATATTCCACCCCGTTTTTCTCTCTTTCCGCTATTTCTCTCTACATCTTCTGGACTTGTCATTTTGAGTCCAAAAGATTTCTGAGCACGAGTTTGAAGGGTTTCTCAGTCGTTTGTGCCTGGTAACGATTGGAGTAGCGGTCGTTGCAAACGCAATGAGTTGACGTGGTTCTTGTGTCGTGATATCATACATTATCCCCCCAGGGGGGATAATGAGGCAATATGTCCGAGCACAAACAAACCAAGCAAGTTGTCGCAAGGCTTGCGCGTGTCGAAGGCCACGGCGCCGCAGTGAAACGGATGGTCGAGGAAGGCCGCTCATGCACAGATGTTCTCGTGCAGATTGCTGCTGTTCGCTCGGCGCTGGACAAGGCGGCAAAGCTGCTTCTGTCGGATCACATGGAGCATTGTGTTCTTGACTCGCTGCGTGACGGAGATGCCGAAAAGCACGTTGCTGAGCTACGCGAGGCGTTGGAAAGGTTCATCTCATAGAGAGGGAAAATCATAACGGGGTTTCTGTTGCTGGCGCTGTCGTCCTTCGGGCTGGGAGCGCTGCACGCATTGGAGCCCGGCCACGGCAAGACAGTGGTCGGCGCATATCTGATTGGCTCGAGAGGACGTATCAGTGATGCGGTCTTACTCGGGGTCGTAGTCACTCTAACGCACTCCGGCAGCGTTATTCTGCTGGGTATACTATCCACTGTCGCGGCGGCATACTTCGTGCCCGACACGGTGCAGAAGGTTCTAGAAGTTGTATCGGGTCTGCTTGTTGTTGGCGTGGGCGGTTGGATGCTTCGGTTGCGCATCCGGCAAGCTCGTGGCGCTGGTCACGATGACCAAACTCACGATCATAATGATCCGAGCCAGGACCACCGTTCGCATGAGCACCCGCACGACCATTCACACGAGAACGGCCACAGCGGACACTCTCATTCACATGTGCCGCAAGTTGAACCTGGTGAGCGCCCTACGCTCTGGCAGTTGATAACACTCGGCGTATCCGGCGGGATTGTGCCCTGTCCTGCTGCGCTTGCTGTGCTGTTGGCTGCTGTTTCCTACGGGCAGTTTGTTCGCGGACTGTCGCTTGTGATAATCTTCAGCATAGGCATGGCGGTAGTTTTGGTGGCCATTGGCATTGCGATGGTTAAGGCGGCGAGCTTCGCGGGCAAGTATGTGACTGAAAGCAAATGGACGCGGATTGTGCCGGTCATCAGCGCCGCCGTCATAACGTGTGTGGGGATTGGGCTGTCGATCAAGGCAGTAATGGATATCCTGTAGGCAGCCCAATGTTGCGTGGAAGAGCAGTTGGTGTTTCGGATTTCCGTTCCGCTAACGCTCCTCTCAACTCGAAACACCTAATGGAGGTAGTATGAATGAAATGGGTTACTAGATCGCATGTGCATGTAGATAGAGTCGCTTGCCCCTGGCTCATCAGCCGATTCGTTGATTCCAATGCGGAGTTCATTTTTGTTCCGACGAGCCTGATTGCTGAGACAGTCGAGCGCGAAAATGCCATTCCGTTCGACGCACCCGATGTTGAGCTTGGGCACCACGATGGCAAGTGCTCGTTCGAGTCCATCATCGAGAAACATGGACTGAAGGACAAGGCGTTGCTGCTACTCGCCGGGATCGTCCACGCAGCAGATACAGACTCGCTTGACTCCAACCCTGTTGCGGCCGGATTAGAAGCAATCGCGGTGGGCTACAGTCTGAGATTCGCAGATGATGTGGAGAACCTTGATCACCAGTTCGAGGTCTATGATTCTCTATATGCCTGGTGCAGGCTGCAGGTAGCCAAAGAGGTTCGTTGATGTCTGATCCGACAAACCACGGGGCTTTGCGGAAGGCTGCGGATTTCCTGGGGTTGAAGAAGAGCATCGTCGGGCTTCTGACGATGGTCGTAATGGTCGGAATGGGCGAGCATATGGCAGAGCAGTTCCTGCCGCTATACCTTGTGGTACTGGGCGGAGGAATTCTCTCTGCCGGTGCGCTGAATGGTATGGACAACCTCCTCGGCGCGCTCTATTCCTACCCGGGGGGATACCTGGCGGACAGACTCGGGAACAAACGCGCACTGCTCATCTTCAACCTCATCGCCATCTTCGGGTTCGCGATAGTCATAGCTATTCCAAAATGGCAGGCCGTCCTCATCGGCGCGGTGTTCTTCCTCTCATGGACCGCTATCTCGCTGCCTGCGACTATGGGGCTCGTGGCCAGAGTCCTGCCGAAGAACAAACGGACGATGGGCGTCTCCATGCACTCACTAGTCCGGCGTGTTCCGATGTCGCTCGGACCGATGATTGGCGGGGCGTTCATCGGCATCTGGGGTGTCGCGCTTGGAGTCCGCATTGCATTCTCCGTCGCGATAGTCATGGCCTTGGTCGCCCTTCTTATGCAGCAAAAGCTCATCAAGGACGACAGGTCGGATGGAGTTGCCACAAGAGATGCAGTCAGCAATATTGGAGTGGCTGCACTTTTCAAGGACATGGGACCGGGCTTGCGGAGCCTGCTGGTATCGGACATCCTCGTCCGGTTCTGCGAGCAGATACCCTACGCGTTCATCGTGTTGTACTGTGTGCGTATCCCGGGCAGTGTGATTACGCTTCATCAGATAGCCCACCCAATCAGCGCTCTGCAGTTCGGGTTTCTGCGGTCCGTGGAGATGGCGACTGCGATCCTCATCTACATCCCGGTAGCATTTCATGCGGACCGACTCGGAAAGAAACCGTTCGTGGTGATGACATTCGTGTTCTTCTCCGCGTTCCCCCTGGCGCTGCTCTTCGCGAAGTCGTTCTGGTGGCTCGTCCCTATCTTCGTTTTGCGGGGACTAAAGGAGTTCGGCGAACCGTCCCGCAAAGCGTTGATCATGGACCTCGCGCCGGAAGACCGAAAGGCGGCGATGTTCGGGCTATACTACCTCATACGTGACATGATCGTCTCGATAGCAGCATTCGGTGGGGCATTCCTGTGGACGGCCAGTCCAAGACTGAATCTGCTGACCGCTTTTGCATTCGGTGTATTCGGTACAATCTGGTTCGTGCTCAAGGGTCGAGACCTGCCGACGTCCGGTGATATCGGGAAGTCGGCAGGAGCAAGAAAGGTAGGTGTAGCAACAGAATAGGCTACGTCACAAGACAAGAACCGTGTTGACGGAGCAGGAGCATCGTTTTTATCTGAGGTAGAGAGTGAGGAGCATCATTCTCTAAAATATCCATGAAATATTACTATTTAGACAAAGGTACATTTGGGACGAA
>JACPPP010000117.1 GCA_016190935.1 Armatimonadota bacterium
CCCTAACCCCTAACCCCCGACCCCCCATGAGGTGTTTATATGAAGAAGAGTTACAAACCAAAATTCGAGGGTCGGCTCAGGTTGAAGAGAGGCGATGAGGTGGTCGTTCTTGCTGGCAAGGACAAGGGCAGGCGCGGCAAGGTTATCGAAACCATCCCGGACGAGGGAAGGGTGATAGTCGACGGCGTGAATGTTGTGACGAAGCACCAGAAGCCCCGCCGGGCTACTCGCGCGACTCCAAAAAGCCAGACCGGACTGATCCATGCTCCCGCGCCGATGAGCGCGTCCAAAGTTATGCTTGTATGCCCGAAGTGCAGCAAACCGACCCGGCTGACGACCGGGACGACCACCGACGGTACCAGAACGAGGCGCTGCCCGAAGTGCGGCGAACTGCTTGACGTTTGAGGAGACGCAAGGAATGCCATTGCCAAGGCTGAAAGAAAAATATCAGAAGGAAGCCGTGCCGCAGTTGGTGAAGACCTTCGGCTACAAGAACGTAATGCAGGCGCCGAGGGTGTCGAAGGTCGTGGTCAACATGGGGGTCGGCGGCGCGGTTCAGGACGCGAAGCTGCTGGATAATGCGATGAACGATATGGCCGTGATTACCGGCCAGCGTCCGGCGGTAACGAGAGCGAAGAAGTCCATTTCGAACTTTAAGATCAGAGCCGGTATGCGCATCGGATGCAAGGTGACCCTGCGGGGCGACCGTATGTGGGAGTTTCTGGACAGGCTGTTCAATGTAGTACTGCCGCGCGTGCGCGACTTCGGTGGAGTCTCTCCTACCTCGTTCGACGGCAGGGGAAACTTCGCTATGGGTCTGCGTGAGCAACTGGTCTTCCCTGAGATCGACTATGATAAGGTCGATCGAATGCGAGGGATGGACATCATCATAACTACAACGGCGAAGACGGACGAGGAGGCCAAAGAGACTCTTCGTGCGCTAGGTATGCCGTTCAGGGAATCGTAGAAGCGAGGTTAATGGGGCAGCCGGATGAAGAACTACCCAATCGACGAAATACGGAACGTGGCGCTGGTAGGGCACGGAGGGTCCGGTAAGACATCACTTACTGAGGCCGCGCTCTTTATCACAGGCGGGATCGACAGGCTCGGAAAGGTGGACGACGGCACGGCGACCGCCGATTTCGACCCGGACGAGGTAAAGCGTAAGATAAGCATAAACACGGCGCTTGCGCCGTGCGAGTGGAATGGCAAGAAGATAAACCTGCTCGACACCCCCGGATATCCTGACTTTGTCGGCGAGGTAATAGGGGCTCTGCGCGTGGTGGAGGGCAGCGTGATCGTGCTGGACGCGGTCGGCGGGGTCGAGGTGGGCACCGAGACCGGCTGGAACTATGCGACTGCCCACGGGGCTGCTAAAGTCTTCTTCGTCAATAAGATGGAGCGTGAGAACGCCGACTTCTTCCGAGTGCTCGAACAGTTGCGCAGCGCGTTCGGACGCGGGGTGGTTCCGGCGCAGTTGCCGATTGGGTCCCAGGACACGTTCAGCGGGATCGTAGACCTGATTGCTATGAAGGCTTATGTCTGGATGGACAGCAAGCCCGCGGCGGCGGATATTCCTGCTGATATGCAAGCGCAGGTTGAGGAGTATCGGGATGCTCTTATCGAGGCCGTAGCCGAGACAGATGACGAGCTTACGATGAAGTACCTTGACGGTGAGGCGCTGACTGCGGATGAGATTAATCGGGGGCTCGAAATAGGTCTGCGGGAGGGCAAGATAGCGGTGGTGCTGTGTGGGTCCGCTATGAAGCAGATAGGTGTGAGCACTATGCTGGACTTTATGGCAGGCGCGCTTCCATCACCGGTGTCAATTGGCGCTGTGATGGGCGCTAACCCAGCAGGTACCGCAGAGGAGAAGAGGACCCCGGACGGGCCGTTCTCTGCGCTTGTGTTCAAGACCACGGCGGACCCTTATGTGGGGAAATTGACCTACTTCAGGGTCTACTCAGGATCGCTCAGATCAGATTCGACCGCCTACAATTCGTCGAAGGGGCGGGATGAGCGAGTCGGTCAGGTATACTTCATGAGAGGCAAGCAGCAGGAAGCCACGACCGAGGTCGGCGCAGGTGATATTGGCGCTGTCGCAAAGCTCGCCGAGACGGGCACAGGGGATACTCTGTGCGACAAGTCGAAGCCGGTTGTATATCCGCCGTTCGAGTTTCCCGATCCTGTCTATTCGCTTGCCATCCATGCTAAGACGAAATCGGATGAGGACAAGCTGGGCCCGGCGCTGGGGAAGATTTCGGATGAGGACCCGACTTTTAAGACATGTCGGGAGCAGGCAACAGGCCAGACGCTGATCTCAGGTATGGGAGATACACATCTGGATATAATTACGGACAGGCTCAAGAGAAAGTTCGGCGTGGAGGTCGAGACCGAGACGCCGAAGGTGCCATATCGCGAGACCGTAACTACGACGGCCGAGGCTCAGGGAAGGCATAAGAAGCAGACCGGCGGGCGAGGTCAGTTCGGGGACGCATGGGTCAGGCTTGAACCCCTGCCCAGAGGTGAGGGCTACGAGTTCATAGACAAGATAGTCGGCGGGGCCATTCCGAAGCAGTGGATTCCGTCTGTGGACAAGGGTGTGCAGGAGGCGATGTCGAGGGGTATCCTGGCTGGGTATCCGGTAGTTGACATCAAGGCCACCGTGTATGATGGATCGTTCCACACTGTGGACTCTTCCGATATGGCCTTTCAGTTGGCGGGTGTTCTGGCGTTCCAGACTGCTGCGCAGAAGGCCAGTCCTGTGCTTATTGAGCCTGTGGTTGAGGTCGAGATCATGGTGCCGGAAGAGTTTATGGGGGATGTGATCGGTGACCTGAATGGCAAGCGCGGGAGGATACTCGGTATGGAGCCTATAGGCGGCGGCAAGCAGCGGATAAAAGCTACGGCCCCACAGGCGGAGATGCTGCGTTACGCGATCGATCTGAGGTCTATCTCCCGCGGCAGGGGTACGTTCAGCGTCCAGTTCTCGCATTATGAAGAGGTTCCGGCGCATACAGCGCAGCAGATAATTGAGCAAGCTAAGAAGGCCAGGGAGGAATAGTTGGCAAAACAGGCATTGATTGAGAAGGCAAAGCGCAAGCCGAAGTTCAAGGTGCGCAAATATAATCGCTGCAATATCTGCGGCAGGCCGCGGGGCTACATCAGAGATTTCGGTCTCTGCAGAATTTGCTTCCGCGAGATGAGCCACCAGGGACTTATCCCCGGAGTGACCAAGTCGAGTTGGTAGGCTGGGGGAGTCCGTTTGTTGGTGAAGTCACGCCAGCAACGCATCCTGAGCTTGTCGAAGGGTGCGTTGCGGCATCCTTCGACAAGCTCAGGATGCGATAGTAAGGGGTCTCAGGATGCGTTGGATGCGTTGCAAAGGCTTCCAGTTGTATCGGGACACCCTTGTCCCGATACTGATCTTCCAATCGAGAGGCAAAAAAAAGACCAGCTTTGATAGCTGGTCAGGAACATGAAAAGATGTTCTAAGTTTACAAGTGCAGTTTAGCACATACGAGCAATCTTGTCAATGATGGAAACATGATTAATTCGTGTCACATTGCTGACAGCGGAAAGTTAATGACGGCTTCGAAATTGCTTGACGGCAGGGTGTATGAGATGATAAGATATTTAATTGTGTCGCCTACCCCGTGGGAGGATTAGAATGAGTGTTACGGATCCGGTGGCGGACCTTCTGACACGAATTCGGAACGCGAATTCGGCGAATCATGAAACCGTGGAGGCTCCGGCATCGAAGCTCAATATGGAGATCGTAAAGATACTCCAGTCAGAGGGATTCATCAAGAGTTATGACATGGTCAGGGACGCGAAGTTCCCGACCGTCAGGATACATTTGAAATACGGACCAAGGAAAGAGAAGATCATAACGAACCTTAAGCGTGTGAGCAAGCCGGGGCTCAGGGTTTACGCAAAGCGCCACGATGTGCCGAGGGTGCTGAGGGGCCTGGGTGTTGCGATAGTGAGCACATCCAAGGGCGTTATGACCGACCGAGAGGCTCGCAGGCTTGGAATTGGCGGCGAGGTCATGTGTCACGTCTGGTAGTCGGAGGATATGTATGTCTAGAATAGGTAAGATGCCCGTCGTCCTGCCGGCTGGAGTCGATGTGACGACGGATGACCATACAGTGAAGGTTAAGGGTCCGAAGGGTGAGCTGAGCCAGGCTGTACATCCTGACATGAAGGTCAGCATAGAGGATGGCAAGGTGTTGGTCGAGCGACCATCGGACAACGGGGAGCACAGGTCGCTTCACGGGCTGACGAGATCTCTCATAGCCAATATGGTTGAGGGCGTGACGAACGGCTACCAGAGGACGCTCGAGGTTCGAGGCGTCGGTTACCGCGCCCAGTTGGAGGGGAAGAACCTCGTGCTGCAGGTTGGCTACTCTCACCCGGTTACGGTGGTTCCGAGACCCGGCATCGACTTTGAGGTCGGCCAGGATACAAATACGAGACAGCCCTTTGTAGTAGTGAGGGGCATAGATAAGCAGGTAGTCGGCCAGCAGGCCGCGGAGATTCGCCGCGTGAGACCGCCCGAGCCTTACAAGGGCAAGGGAATCAGATACCAGGGCGAGTACGTAAGGCGCAAGGCCGGCAAGCAGGGTAAGGCAGCAGGCAGATAGAGAGCGATGAGTTTTGAGTTGCGAGTTATGAGCCACAAGCAGCGTATCATTCCGAGCCACTGCTCATAACTCATGACTCGAAACTCATGACTCATAGCTTGGAGAAGTGTATGGACAAGAGAGAGGCGCTGAGGCAAAGGCGTCATAGAAGAGTCAGAAAGAAAGTGTTTGGAACGTCGGAGCGGCCGAGGCTTAACGTTTTCAGGAGTCTGTGCAATATTCATGCGCAGGTAATCGACGATGCGAATGCGGTAACTCTGGTGGCGGCCTCCAGCATCGATCAAGAGGTGCGAGACAAGCTCAAGACGGGTGGGAACGTCGAGTCGGCGAAGGTCGTCGGAGAGCTTCTTGCCAGACGGGCGCTTGAAAAGGGCGTCAAGAAGGTTGTCTTCGACCGTGGGGGCTACCAATATCATGGCCGGGTTCAATCGTTGGCCGAAGCGGCTCGCGAGGCGGGGCTGGAGTTTTAGCCCGGATTATGCATCAGCAGTTGCTTCGGACTGCTTGTCTGCCGAAGCCTGCTGATGCTCGTGAATTAGTCGGGTTAGGAGGATTTATGCCTAGAATCAATCCGGATACGCTTGACTTGACTGAGCAGGTCATCCGGACCAATAAAGTTCAGAAAACGCACAAAGGAGGGCGGACGCTCTCCTGGAACGTGCTTGTGGCAGTCGGGGACAAGGCCGGGCACGTCGGACTGGGTCTTGGAAAGGCGCGCGCGATTCCGGATGCCATTCGGAAGAGCATCGAGGCCGCAAAGAAGAACCTCGTGGAGGTCCCGCTTGTGGGGGATACGATCCCGCACGAGGTCGAGGTCTCGTGGGGAGCTTCGGTCGTGCTGATTAAGCCCGCATCGCCTGGAACCGGCGTTGTGGCCGGCGGCGCCATGAGGCCGATACTCGAGCTTGCTGGCGTAAGGGATGTCCTTGCCAAGTCGCATGGGTCGGGCAATGCGATCAACACTGCCAAGGCCACTATGGATGCTTTGAGGCGGCTGAAGAGGGCGGAGGTCGTGAGCCGGATGCGCGGCAAGAGTGTCGATGAGATGGTGCCGTGGCTTGCGAAGGTTGTGCCTGCGGAGGAGCCTGCTGTGGTCGAGGCCGAGCCCGAACCGCAGCCAGCCGCAGTGGCAGCCACGGAGGAGTGAGGTCACGAGTCAAAAAGTCCAAAAGTCCAAAGTCTGCAGTCAGGACTTTAGACTTTACACTTTTGACTTTGGACTTATTAATGAGGAAGATATGATTAAGATTACTCTTAAACGGAGTCTGATCGGGTTTAATGAGAAACAGCGCAGGACTGTCAGATCGCTGGGTCTCGGGCGCATCGGCTCGTCTGTTGTGCAGGAGGAGACCCCAGCGATTCTTGGGATGGTGCGGAAAGTGCCTCACCTGGTCGAAGTGGATCGGCTAGCGGAGCCGGTGGAGGTAGATGAAGAATGAGGCTTTCTGATTTGAGGCCGGGTACTCAAAAGCAGGTCCGCAAGCGGATCGGTCGGGGCGTGGGCTCCGGGCAGGGAGTGACCGCCGGCAAGGGCACAAAGGGCCAGAAGGCCAGAGGGTCCGTCAGGCCGGGATTCGAGGGCGGACAGACACCTCTGCACAGGCGGCTTCCGCACTACAGGGGCTTTAACAACAGGTTTAAGAAGGTTTATGCTATAGTCAATCTCGATCAGCTCGACCGGTTCGACACAGGGATGGAGATCGGGCCGGAGATGTTGATCGAGCGAGGCGTTATTAAGAAACTTGAGGACGGGCTGAAGGTGCTTGCCGACGGGGAAATTACGAAGGCGCTGACAGTCCGAGCGCACAAGTTCAGCAAAGCAGCAGAGGAGAAGATAAAGGCCGCAGGCGGAACCGCGGAGGTAATACAGTAAGATGCTGGCGTCAGTTTTGGCAGCGTTTCGGGTCCCGGACCTGAGGAAGCGAATAACTTTTGTATTCGGGATGTTCGCCGTATATGTTGTGGGCCTGCACATTCCGGTAGCCGTGAGTGGGCAGGCGTTCGAGCGACTTGCTCAGGCAGGCGGACTGATCGGACTACTTGATGCGTTTACGGGAGGCGCGTTTAAAAAGTTTACCATCTTCGCGCTTGGAATTATCCCATACATCAACGCGTCGATTATCATGCAGCTTCTGACCATTGCGATACCTCAGCTAGAGCAGCTCGCGAAAGAGGGGGAGCCCGGCCAGAAGAAGATTAGACTTTGGACCAGATGGATGACCGGAGGGCTGGCGATTGTCCAGGCATCCGGAATGACACTCTATCTGCGTTCAGCCGGCGTTGAGTTCGCCGGGCCGTTCCAGATCGTCCAGGTGGTTATCAGCCTTGCTGCGGGAACGGCGTTTTTGATGTGGCTTGGTGAGTTGATCACTGATAAGGGCATCGGAAACGGCGTATCGCTCATCATTTTTGCAGGGATTATGGCGAGCCTGCCGTTCCAGCTTGCACAGATCGCGACGAAGCTGCAGGCTGGCTCGATCCATTGGTACAATGCCGCCGGGCTTCTGATAGCTTTTGTGTTGACGGTTATGGCGATCGTCGCCGTGACTCAGGCTCAGAGGAAGATACCTATCCAACACGTAAAGAAGGTCGTTGGAAACAAGGTTTACGGAGGGCAGAGTTCCTATCTGCCGCTCAAGGTTAACTCCGCCGGAGTTATCCCGATCATCTTTGCGATATCGCTGCAGTATTTCCCGCTTACTATTGCGCAGTTTCTGCCACAGGGTACCTGGCTGGGAAGCCATATGAAGACCTTCGCTGAGAGGCTGATTCCCACTTTGGGCCACCCGGAGGGGATGCTGGTGTATGCAGCGTTGGTTGTGTTCTTTACCTACTTCTATACAGCCGTCACGTTCAACGTGCCGGAGGTTGCGGAGAACCTGAAGAAGTGGGGAAGCTTTATTCCGGGGATCAGGCCCGGCAAGCCGACGATGGAGTACCTGGACAAGGTTATGACCAGGATCACGCTTGCTGGAGCTGTGTTCCTTGCGCTCATAGCGCTGGCGCAGTTTGTCATTCCTGAGATGGTGGGAGTGACCGGGTTCACGCTGGTCGGAGGAACGTCGCTTCTGATCGTGGTTGGTGTGGCGCTTGAGACTATGCAGGCCATAGAGTCGCAGATGTTGATGCGGCACTACGAGGGGTTCATCAAGTAGCGAGCGGCGAGTTATGAGTTGTGAGTTACGAGTTTCGTTGTATCGGGACACCCTTGTCCCGATACTAACCTCGCAATCGAGAGGCCGGTTTCGGGACAGGGGTGTCCCGAAATAACGGGAGTGTGGACCGTTGACCTGGCACTTGTCACTTGTCACTTGTCACTTGAGACTTAAAGCATGCGTATAGTATTATTCGGACCGCCTGGGGCCGGAAAGGGTACCCAGGCGGGACTTATGAGTGAGAAGTCTGGCGCGGCGCACATTTCCACGGGGGATATTCTCCGTGAGGCCGTTGCGAAAGGCACGGAAGTGGGAAAACAGGCCAGGGGCTACATGGAACGGGGAGAGCTCGTCCCGGACCGTGTGGTGATCGAAATTGCAAAACAGAAGCTTGCGGAAGTTGGCGGTTCGGGTTACATACTGGACGGATTTCCCCGGACAGTGCCGCAGGCTGAGGCTCTGGATGGTGCGCTTGCTGAGTTGGACCTGCCGCTGGATGCGGTGGTGAGCCTGCGGGTGCCGGAAGAAGAGCTGGTAAGGCGGCTCTCCGGTCGGCGCGTATGCGTTGGATGCGGAGCGCCGTCTCATATTGATGCGATGCCGAATAACGAAGATGCGTGCAGGGCTTGCGGGGGCGAGATGACGCAGCGCTCGGATGATCGTCCCGAGGCGGTGAGAAACCGGCTTCGAGTTTATGAAGAACAGACTGCTCCGCTCATCGATTACTACAGGAAGCACGGCCTGCTTACGGAAATCGATGCTGTCGGACCGGTGGAACAGGTGTTTCAAAGGATTGTAGACAACCTGCAGACGTGAAATGATTAAAATTAAAACTCTCGAGGAGATTGAGAAGATGAGGGTGGCCGGGCAGGTCGTTGCCCGCACCCTTGAAGCACTCGAGAGGTCTATCGTGCCGGGTATGACGAGGACGGTAGAGCTTGACGAACTGGCCGAGAAGCTGCTTGCAGAGGAGGGTGCGAAGTCTTCTTTTAGAGGCTATCGCGGCTATCCGAATACCGTTTGCATTGCAGTAAACGAGGAAGTGGTTCACGGGATACCGGGAGACAGGATAATCCAGTCGGGCGATATCGTAGGTATAGATGTCGGCGCTATAGTCGAAGGGTATCACGGTGACTCAGCGATTACGGTGCCGGTCGGAGACGTCACGGACGAGGCCCGGAGGCTTCTCAGGGTTGCCAGGGATGCGCTGTTTAGAGGGATAGCGAAGGCCAGGGCAGGAAACCGGCTTTCGGACATCTCTCACGCTGTCCAGCAGCACGCGGAGCGCCACGGCTACTCGATAGTAAGGGACCTGGTCGGACACGGCATTGGTTCGGAGATGCACGAGGAGCCGCAGGTGCCGAACTTTGGTAAGCCCGGGCGAGGTCCCGTGCTTGAGGCAGGTATGACACTTGCTATCGAGCCGATGGTGAATGCCAGCGGCTATGAGATCGAAAGCCTGCCGGATAAATGGACTGTGGTCACGAAAGACAGGAGTCTGTCGGCCCATTTCGAGCACACCGTGGCGGTGACGGCGAAAGGGCCGGATATACTCACGCTGCGGCGTGAGGAAACAGTGAGGCGTTAATCGAAGTGGCCGAGAAAGAAAAGGCAATTGAGGTCGAGGGTGTTGTGACGGAAACTCTGCCGAACGCGATGTTCAGGATAGAGCTTCCGAATGGGCACAAGGTGCTGGCTCACGTCTCCGGCAAGATAAGGATGCACTTTATCAAAATCCTGCCGGGAGACAGGGTTCTGGTTGAGCTGTCACCCTACGACCTTACCAGAGGCCGGATTATATATAGATACAAGTGAAAAGTCTAAAGTCAAAAGTCCAGAGTCTGAAGTCCGGAGGAAATGACTTTTGACTTTTGACTTTACACTCACCCGAGGTGTTCAATTGAAGGTTAGAGCTTCAGTTAAGAAAATGTGTGATAAGTGCAAGATTATAAAGCGCGAGGGGGTCTTGCGCGTGATCTGCAAGCAGTACCCCAAGCACAAGCAGAGGCAGGGATAGTATACGAGTTATGAGTTATGAGTTGTGAGTTATGAGTTAGCTTAGACGAAAACTCACAACTCATAACTCATAACTCGATTTGGAGGTTAGTGAGACTTGGCAAGAATTGCGGGAGTAGACCTTCCCAGAGAGAAACGAATTGAAGTTGCGCTGACGTATATATTTGGTATCGGACCGACTTCGAGCAAGAAGATTCTTGAGATATCGGGGGTGTCGCCGGACACGCGAGTGCGCGATCTGACCGAGGCCGAGGTGGCGAAGTTGAGAGAGGTCATAGAGCGCGAGTACCGGGTCGAAGGAGACCTGAGGCGACAGCTTTCGATGAATATACGCCGGCTGATGGAGATCGGCTCGTATCGCGGGCTGCGGCATCGCCGTGGTATGCCCGTGCGGGGGCAGCGGACGAGCACAAACGCCCGCACCAGAAAGGGTCCCAAGCGGACCGTCGGCATTAGAAGAAAGAAAAAATAATCCTATTTTGGATTTTGGGTTTTAGATTTTGGATTTGCCTATACTGCGGGAACTTGGGTTTAGCTGAACTTGGCGAGTCTGCACAAGACAACGTTCCCGCAGCAAAAAATCCAAAATCCGCAATCCAAGATCCAAAATCGAACTGGGGGTTTAAGTTTGGCAAGAAGGACAACGGCAGGTGGTAGAGCTAAACCCAAGGAGAGGAAGAATATCGCCCAGGGTATAGCGCACATCCAGAGCACGTTCAACAATACGATTGTTTCGATAAGCGATACTTCAGGGAACCTGATTTCCTGGGCGAGCGCGGGGACGGTCGGGTTCAAGGGAACGAAGAAGGGAACCCCGTTTGCGGCCCAGATGGCGGCTGAAGCTGCCGCGAGAAGAGCGATGGATCATGGGCTGAAGCGGGTAGATGTATACGTCAAGGGCCCTGGTTCGGGCCGGGAGACTGCTATTCGGTCACTACAGGCCGTGGGGCTCGATGTGAGTATGATAAAGGACGTCACGCCGATCCCGCACAACGGCTGCAGGCCGCCGAAACGGCGAAGAGTGTAGGCGTGGATTTTAGATTTTAGATTGCAGATTTTAGATTTGAAGAGACTTTCCTAAATCTAAAACCTAAAATCTAAAACCTAAAATCCTAACTAAGCCCAAGGTTTATTAGGAGACGACATACAGTATGGCAACTCAGGGAACGCCGGTCTGCAGGCTGTGCAGGCGCGAGGGGGAAAAGCTTTATCTTAAAGGTGATAAGTGCTTTTCCAACAAGTGCCCGGTTGAGAAACGCCGGTATCCACCGGGCCAGCATGGGCAGGCAAGGCAGCAGAAGCTTTCGGACTACGGGGTCCAGCTTCGGGAAAAACAAAAGATGCGGAGAATCTATGGCGTGAGAGAGGGCCAGTTCCGCAATTATATGAAGGAGGCTATCCGGCGCAGGGGCGTAACGGGCGAGACGCTGCTACAACTATTGGAGATGCGTCTGGACAACGTCGTCTACAGGCTCGGTTTGGCTTCGTCGAGACCTCAGGCACGGCAATTCGTCGGGCATGGGCACATTCTGGTAAACGGCCGGCGGGTCGACATCCCGTCATACATTGTCAAGCCGGGGGAAGAAATCGAGATCGCGGAGAGCGTCCGCAGTATGCCGCCGCTTCTTGCGGCCATCGAGAGCGCCGGAGGCAGAGCGCTTCCTGCCTGGCTTGAGTTCGACGCAAACAAAATGAGAGGATCTGTTCTTTCTGTGCCGATCCGGGATGAGATCGACACGGATGTCCAGGAGTCTCTGATTGTCGAATTCTATTCGAGATAAGCACGGAGTGAATCTAAGTATGGATACAGTGACACCGCGCATAGAGACGCTGGAAGAAAATGATATTTACGGCAAGTTTGTGATTGAGCCGCTGGATCGTGGTTTCGGCACGACTATGGGGAACTCGCTTCGACGTGTTATGCTTTCCTCTATACCAGGGGCGGCAATAACGTCGATTAAAGTTGACGGGGTCTTGCACGAATTCTCGACGATTCCGGGGGTTAAGGAAGATACTACGGAACTCATCCTGAACCTGCGCGAGATCAACGTCAGAATGTTTCACGATGGAGCAGCCAGAATCGAGCCGAAGATGATACGGATAGATGTCCACGGACCCGGCGATGTGACGGGCGCGGATATTAAGACGCCTCCCGAAGTGGAGGTGGTCAACCCGGAGATCCATATTGCCACTTTGGACGACGAGACGGCACATCTTAAAATGGAGATGACTGTGGAGATCGGCAGGGGCTATGTCCCGCCGGACAAACAAGAACGGACAAAGCATACAATAGGCGTCATTCCCGTGGGAGCTCTTTTCACTCCTGTAAGGAAAGTAAGCTACATGGTTGAGCCGACGCGCGTCGGCCATAAGACCGACTACGATAGACTGGTCCTTGAGGTATGGACCAACGGTTCGCTCTCGCCGAGCGATGCTATAAGCGACGCAGCGAAGATCCTCGACAAGTATCTGAGGCTGTTCTTCGACTTCTCCAACAGGCCGAGGACCGGGTTCATCGATTTCGGCGGCGAGGGCTTTATGACAGGCCCGCAGGCCCCGGATGCGCGTATCGAGGAGTTGGACTTCTCAGTGCGGACCTATAATTGCCTGAAGAAGGCCAACATCCTTACGATCGGCGAGTTGGTGCAGTACAGCGAGACCGACCTTATGAACATCAGGAACTTCGGCAGGAAGTCCTTGAACGAGGTCAAGGAGAAGCTGACAATGCTTGGCCTCAGCATGAGGAAGACCAAGGAGGGCGGACCGACGATAGCTCCTCCGGGCGCTGAAGAAGAAGAGGAAGAACAACTCGAAGACGAGGAGTTCGAGATGGAAAAGTCGGAATCCGAGGAGTCCGAGGCCGAGGAGACTGAGGAAGCTGAAACCGCTTCGAGTGAGGATTCCTAGTGGGTCATTTGCCGTGCCTTGTGCCATATTGTCATGCTGACCCTGAACTTGATTCAGGGGATTCAGCATCTTCAGGGTGACACAGCATTGTCAGGGGTGACAATGGCTGTTTTCGTGGCAAATGACCCACTAGAACGACGAAGGTAGGATAACATAGCATGCGACATAGAGTAGCCGGGAGGAAGTTCGATCTGCCGACCGATCAGAGGCTTGCGCTTCTGAGAGGACTTGTGCGGGCGCTCCTCGAGCACGAGAAGATAGAGACGACCGAGCCGCGCGCCAAGGACGTCAGCAGCATCGCAGAGAAGGTCATTACGACGGCCAAAGAAGACACGCTGCACGCGCGCAGGGAGGCGCGAAAGGTCCTGAACGATGAGTACCTGGTCAAGAAGTTGTTCGACCAGATCGCGCCGAGGTTCGCCGATAGACCGGGTGGATACACGCGGATAACCAAGATCGGATTCCGCAGAGGCGATGCCGCTCCTATGGTCCAACTCGAGCTTGCAGTGGAAGAATAGCATTTAAGCCATCAGCCATCAGCGATCAGCAGTCAGCCGGTTTTGGCTAGATCTGGAAGCTGATAGCTGACGGCTGATAGCTGATGGCTATGCGAAACATCAAAGTAGTTATCGAGTATGACGGAACAGACTACTTTGGTTTTCAGAGGCAACCTGGGCGGCGGACTATTCAGGGTGAGATCGAGCGGGCGCTGACGAAGATCACCAAGAAGCCCGTGAAGGTGGTAGGGGCCGGCAGGACGGATGCCGGTGTTCACGCCCTCGGGCAGGTGATCAGTTTTAAGACAGGTGGCACGATTCCGACCGAAAAGATTGCGGTCGCTATGAATTCGCTGCTTCCAAAGGATATAGTGGCCGGGGACGCGCGCGAAGTCCCGCCGGAGTTCCACGCGCGGTACTCGGCGAAGTCCAGGGCCTACAAGTATATTGTTCTGAACAGGAAGCATCCTTCCGCGTTTTTCGGGAGGTTCAGTTGGTATGTGCCTGGCGCGCTGAACCTGGCTGCGATGAGGCGCGGAGCAAAATACCTTGTGGGGACACACGATTTTACATCGTTTTCCGCGGCCGATACTGACCGGTCGGGGCGTATCCGCGAAGTTAAGGGATTGCTGATCCGCAGATGCGATGAGTTTGTAACGTTCGATCTCGAAGCCAATGCCTTCCTGCACAGCATGGCGAGGATAATGGTTGGCACGCTTGTTGAGGTAGGGCAGGGCAGGAGAAGGGCGGCTGAGATCGGGGAAGTTTTAGAATCGAAGGACCGGCGGCTGGCCGGCAGGACGGCGCCGCCGCAGGGGCTGGCGCTGGTGGAGGTAACTTACTAGATGAGAACATATCAGGCGAAGCCACACGAGGTAGAGCAGAAGTGGTACGTGGTAGACGCAGCTAATAAATCGGTCGGTCGGCTGGCCTCTCAGGTCGCTAAGATATTAAGGGGCAAGCACAAGCCGATCTTTACGCCGCACGTTGACACGGGGGATTTCGTGATAGTCGTCAACGCCGCAAAGGCCAGGCTTACCGGCAACAAGGCGTCGGAGCTTATCTACTGGCACACGATGTATCCCGGCGGCCTGCGAAATGTAAGTCGCGGCAAGATGCTTGCGGAGCGCCCCGAGCGGACCATAACGCGCGCGGTTAAGGGCATGCTGCCGCACAACAAACTGGGCGCGCAGATCATTCGGAAGTTGAAGGTTTATTCCGGCCCTGAGCATCCACATGAGGCTCAGCAGCCGGAGAAGTTGGAGTTATAATTAGCTGCGGAAGCACGGCAGGAACGGAAGAGGCGTTGGGTGTTAGGTGCTGGGTGTTGGGTTAGGGATGGCTTTTCCAACACCTAGCACCTGTCTTCAGTGTTTCCGTAGCTAAAGACTTCCTTTCTTTCGTGTTTTCATAAGTTTCGTGTTGTCGTGATTAAATTGGTTCCGGCTATGCCGGATTAGGAGGAATAGAATTTGGAGGATACCGTAAGATATTACGCCACCGGCCATAGAAAGAACGCGATGGCGAAAGTCTGGCTGACGCCGGGCGAGGGCAAGGTTCTTATCAACAACCGCCCGATGTCGGAGTATTTCGGCCGCAAGACGCTTGAGGTGCTGGTGCAGCAGCCGTTCGAGGCGGTTAACGCGGTCGGGAAGTACGATGTCATCGCCAAGGCCGAGGGTGGGGGCATCTCCGGGCAGGCAGGCGCTATGAGGCATGGGATTGCCAAGGCGCTGCTCGAGGTAAACACCGAGATGAGGCCCGTCCTGCGGAAGCTTGGGTTCCTGACACGGGACCCGAGGGTCAAGGAGCGGAAGAAATACGGGCGTAAGAGAGCGCGAAGAGGCTTCCAGTTCTCGAAGCGCTGAGAGATAGTTTTGAGTTTTGAGTTGCGAGTTGCGAGTAGCGAGTGGGGGATGTCACTCGCTGCCTGCACCTTTGGAGAACGCCGATTTCCGAGCGCCTAGGCGCGCCGCTTCAAGTCGTTCCAGAACGAATAAGTTATGAGGCGCGAGACGCGCGGCTCGGTCCAGGTGGGGAACGGCTTTTTCTGGCCTTCCTTCCGCGATATAAGACTCACCGACTCCAACAAGCGGCAGCGCCTCTTCAGGCATCAGTGCGGCCGCGGCTAGAAACGACTTCCTCGCAGGTTCCTCTTGTTGCCGTTCCATATAGGCCACGCCGAGGTGATAGCGCGCCCAGCCCATAGCTGGTGTGTCGCGAACGAACCGCTGCCAGAAGACGACATCATCAGCCCAAAGACCGGAGTGGCTGAAGCTTATTACCCCGAAGTAGACAATGACTGCGGCTGCCGGAGCCATCCGTGACCAACGTACGCCCTTTTGGGCCGCAAAAAGACCGAGAAGCAGAGCCAGACCAACCGAGGATAGGTAAACGTATCGCTGCGCAATCACGGTCTGCGTCGCACCTCGGATGATGCCTGATGCAGGCAGTATCGACGCGGCAAACCATACAAGCGCGAAGAAAAGCACAGGCCAATGCCTTCGGTTTGATACAGCAAGGTAGCTGACCGCCGCCAGCGCGACCGCGGATTTGAGCATCGTCCAGCCAACAATTTCGTTTGTGATGATGTGATACCCGAGCTGCGCGGAATGTGGGATCAGCACAATCTGCAGGTGCATAAAAAGGGAGTAAACAACGAGCGCCGCATGTTGATACAGACTGGCCGGCGGCAGGTCAGCCGATGCGGTCGGCAGGAAAGAATATCGTATCCCGAAATAAGCGACGGCAACCCCACCGAATAGCGCGGCGGGCTTTGCAAGTTCTCGCGCGCGCCGTTCGCCCGCGAGCCACAGACAAAGAGGAGCCAGCGCCGCGAGAACGACCGCGGTCTCCTTTGCCAGCAGCGCGAGAACTGCGGGAACAAGCGACAGGATCACGAGTCTGCTGCCTTGCCACCGTATGTAGGCCAGGATTGCCAGCACCAGGAAAAAAGAATATAACAGGTCGGCTCTGCCGGATATCCAGCAGACCGGTTCGCAGTGCGCCGGATGAACCGCGAAGAAGCAGGCTGCAGCGAACCCTGCCGATGGCCCGATCAGACGCCTGGCAAGCGTCCAAACGGCGAGAGCCCCCAGGGCGTGGAGCAGAAGGTTTGTCAGGTGAAAGAAAACCGGCTGTTCGCCCCAGATGTGGTAGTCCAAAGCAAGAGACAATGTCGTGAGCGGCCTGAAGAAGTCTCCCACCGACTCTCCAGGCCGGGCGAGGAACGAACTGGAAAGAAGCTGGCCTATGTCGCGGTTCTGGATCTGCGCGAGCAGAAACCGGTCGTCCCAGATGAACGGGCCGGAGGCGGCGGGAAGGAACACGGCTGCAGCCAGCACCGCGATTACTAACCCCTGGACATACAGACTCGTCCTAAAAGTCAAAAACCATTACCTCCTCGATCCGTCTGGGCGTGAGTACATAGCCTTCGTAGGGATGTCCCAACACACCCGCAACTGCCACGAACTGACCCGCTGCGGGAGTGGGCCACCCGGCGGCAAGCGTGATCCGCGTCGTGCCGAGATAGATTCCGCCGTCAGCGATATGAACGATACCAGCCATCTTGACAAGCAGTCCGGCCGCCAGCGGATGTGCGTCCGATACAAACACAGCTTTGGGAACATCTGAAGGTTGAATCACCTCCCAGTCGCAAACCTGGATTCTTATCTCACCAAGAGGCGAGGTTTCGACCACGCCGAGCAGCCGGACTTTGTCGCCTTCGGAGGGCATCCAGCAGAAGTGTGGCATCTTGAGTTGAATCCCGGCGGATCGGTCGGATTCCTCGACGTGCCATCCGGCTGGCGGTCCGGCGGAGACAATAATGGCTCCGGTAACCTCCACCCAGGTTCCTGACGGCTTGAGGCGAGCGACTCCGACGCTTGCTGCGATGGTCCGCAATGGTCCACCGATGGTCCCGCTCTCCACCCCCTCGATATACTCCAGTGTGTTGGACAGCGGCCGCCAGTAACTGATCCTGGAGTTTCCAAGGCTGTCCACAGCAAGTGAAGTGAACGCTGCGGCAGACCCCTCCTCCTCAATTTCGTAGATTCTCCAGCAGTCATTTATGCGCTCGGCATACCGAAGTCCTTTGGCGCCCTGGTAAGAGATGCGCGGCCAACCTCGAACGGCAATGCTGCTGTAGTAGCCCGCAGACCCCTCCGAGTCAACAGTCTCAACCAGCCAGTTCTCTCCCTGACGGACGGCGAACTTCAGGTCACCGTTCTGCTGATCCCAATAGCTGATATAAGGAACGCCGGCTGGATCGACCGCAAGCCAGGTATCGATACCGCAGCGAGGGGAAGCATCGACTAACGAGATCAGCCAGGCGCCAGACTCGCTCTTCTGTGCGTATTTGAGATGCCCGTTGGTCTTGTCGTAGTAGCTGATTCGTGGTAGACCGTCGAACAACTGCAGGCAGCAATAGAGGCCCACTTCTCCGGAGTCGTCCACCGTCTCGAATGTCCATTGGCCTGAGGAGTCGCGGAAGCAGTAGTACAGGTCAAAGCTTGCGCAACTAGTGAAAGCAATGTGAGGCCTGCCGTCCGTATCGAGATCGAGTGAGCTATACC
>JACPPP010000119.1 GCA_016190935.1 Armatimonadota bacterium
AGAGCCGTGTGCGGGAGAACCGCACGCACGGTTCGGAGGGAGGGGAGACCGGGTAACCGGCCTTCCCTACCCCTATCAAGCCTGCAGTCTACATCTCCTGAACTACGTTTACGCTATCTGGGAGGCGATGAGAAACCGCTTGCCCCGCCAGCCGGTTACATCGGCCATGCCTTCGACGTAACCACCGACACCGGCGACATCCCGCCCGGCGCGATGCTTGATCTGAGCTATGATGGCGAGGACACTTCGGCTATCGGCGGGACGCAGTATCTGGCCGTTTATCGTTACGACACGACAGCCAGCACGTGGGTCAAGGTCGGCGGGACGGTGAAGCCGGAGGAGGCGACTATCGAGACTCCGATAACTGAGCTTGGTTACTACACTATAAGCGCCGACCTGCCCGCTGACACTACCGCGCCCCAGGTTTTCATCGACAATCCGGCATACGGCAGTACAATCAATCTGGACACGACCGTCAGGGCGACCGTGAACGATGACCTCGGCGCGTGGCGTGTTTCCTTCTATATGAACGGCCACCTGCTCCACGAAGATGCAGATTCGCTTGATTTCTGGACGGCGAACATCCCTATAATCGACTACTGCACCGGCGATTGGACGCTCTCGGCCGTGGCCGAAGACCTTGCGGGCAATACTGGGACCGCGGAAATCCCGATACATATCAACTCGGCTACCCCGCCTCCGACAGTCAGCATTACTTCCCCGGCAGACGGAGCTGACCTCACGGGCAGCGCAACCGTCACGGGAACCTGCTGGGACAATGTTTCGGTCGCATCGGTCGCTCTCTATACCGATAACACCTTGATCGGCTACGGCGAACTCGACGGCTCCGGCGGATGGTCGTGTCAGATCGATACAACCTATCTTGCGAATGGCACGAGAACGCTCAAAGCCGTTGTGGAGGACTATCCCGGCAATTCGGCAAGCGCCTCTATCAGCGTGAATGTGGACAACGGCTCCGTGTCCCTCGGAAGCGCAAAGTCCTCGGGAGGAAGCTCAACGGCGCGCGTGAATGGTATCACGGTGACGGCGGGGACTCCTGAGATGGGCGGCGCGTTCTATATCGAATCGGACGACAGAAGCGCGGGCATACGCGTTATAAGCAGTCTGCCAATCCAGGAAGGCGACCGCGTGAACGTGGCAGGAGTCATTCAGACGGTGAACGGTGAGCCACAGATGACAGCCTCTGATGTCGCAATCGTCTCTTCAGGGAATACGCTGCCGCTCACTTTGGGGTCCTCCCAGCAAGCATTCAGGGTTGGGCTTGCAAACACGGGGCTGCTGGTGAAGTTGTGGGGCCGGATCAAAGCCGCGCCGGAGGGAACAGGCTATTTCTATCTCGACGACGGTTCGGGGCTTAGCGACGGTTCACAGTATACAGGCATTCGAGTCTACGGCCAACCGCCGGAAAATCCCGTTGGTAGGTATGTTACGGTTACCGGAATATCGTCGGTCGAAATGGTCGGAAGCGTTCCAATCCCCGTTATCAGAACGCGCAGATCAGCGGATGTTTCTGAAGTACCGGAACCATGAATCGGAGAGGGCATAGAATAAATCTCCGATAGACTGACGGCCGGGAATGTCCATATCCGGCCCCGTCAAGCTGATAGGCGAAGATAACATCGGGATCAAGGGGATGAAGCCGGAACGATATCCAATTGATCTCTCGCAACTATGATCCGGGCAGACGGTGAACCCTCGAACGAAGAAATGCCTGTAACGGCCACATACGTCCCCGGGGCAGGTTTGGTCAGCGAGCCGCTCGCGATCTTAAGCCCTGCGCTGCCGGATGATGAACCGTCGTCTATCCTGAAGTAGTCCACACCCTGGTCGGAAGCCACCCGGCCCCATACTTTCACTAGCAGCCCCTCAGTGCTCGGAGGACCGGCTACAGACCTATTCGACATTGCCAGTGGCGCCACTGTTTTGCTTTGGTCACTTGACAGCCTCACAGTGCTTGCGTCAAGCTGCTTCCTTCCGCCGGTAGTGGATATGGCTCCTATAACATCAACGACTTGTCCCACGCTGCCGGAAAACGTCGAGCTGATGAAAACCCCTGCGGAACGGTCATCCGATTCCACATAGAATCCACCACTTGTCAGTGCGGTTATCACTACACCCTGCAGCCCGGTGGTGGTCGAGTCCAGAAGTGCCTTTGCCTGGCCGACAGTCACCGGAGCAACCGCGGTCACACTTCCTCTCATAAATGCGTGGAATCCGCAGTAATACGGAAAGGCGCCCGCGTCGGTAAAGACATGGGTAAACGAGGAGGAATTACCGAGGGTTCCTGAATTCCAGTTCCCATCCGGCACAGGCGGATTTCCACTGCCGCTCGTTGAGGTGTGCACTACCTGATCCTGATTGGTCCAACGAACGCTGTCTCCAACAAAGATGCTGACATTCGCGGGAACGAAGGCAGAACTCTTGATACCTACAGCGACCTGATCCGCCTTCACCGGCGATATCAGCACCAGAAGAAGAAAGCTCGATATCAAAACACACAATAACCTAACCATTACTCTTTCCTCACTTCAGATTTCTCATAAGAGCGCATCCTAAAACTCGATTGCATAGCGCAGTCGCATCCTTCGACAGGCTCAGGATGCATAAGAAGAACTGCGCTGTAACAGTTTTAGGATGCACTCCAAGTAACTCAGCATTACTTTACCCAAAAAAGGTCTCAGCTATTGCAAAATCGCTTTCGTATCTATCGCCATTTTAGCCCAACAGGACTGGTTCGGATATGACGTAGGTCATAGCGCAGCGAGATATTGAAGCGCAAGTCCGGCCACTACATCCTTTACTCTATTATCTTGTCAATGTTCATGAAATCCGTCCCGAACGTGGAAGGCATTGACGTCAAGCGAATGTTCCTACGCGACTCCAAGAGTAGCCGCCCCCGGTTTCCATTCGACGGGGCAAAGCTCTCCGGTCTGGAGCGCCTTCAGCACTCGCAGGACCTCGTCTACGCTTCGCCCCACGTTCAGGCTGTGCACAGCCTGATACTGTATCCTCCCTTGCGGGTCTATTATGAACGTTCCGCGCAAGGCGATTCCACGGCCCTCGATCAGGATTCCGTAGTCACTGCTTACCTCCTTGGCGATGTCCGAAAGCATCGGGAAATTTATCTTTCCGATTTTCTCGGTCCATGCCCGGTGGGCATACTTGCTGTCGGTGCTGGCTCCGAGGATCACCGCATTCAGGTCCTCGAATTCCGTGACGCGACGGCTGAACTCGAGGATCTCGGTGGGGCAGATGAACGTAAAATCAAGCGGCCAGAAGAACAGCACAACCCACTTGCCTTTATAATCGGAGAGGGAAACTTCCACAAATTCGCTGTCCAGTATTCCTTCCAGAGTAAAGTCCGGGACTTGTTGTCCAACCTGTATCATTCTTACATCTCCCTTCGGGTGTCAGAATCCGGCTCTGCCGGACATTAGTTGTGCTAGGAATATACCCAGACAACTTCAGCCGGAAACAGCCTGGCATTGCCCATATAAAGTATGGTGACTCCATGTTCGCTTGTTTTGCCTCCTGAACCGGGGAGACGCGGAAGGAAACCCGATCGGGCGCGATATCCTCATCGCACCCGAAACAGAATCTTAATGCTGACCTTCGGTGTGTCTATGCCTCCTGAACCGCTGAAGGGATGAAGTGA